>CALKJE010000137.1 GCA_937995675.1 uncultured Saprospiraceae bacterium | reverse complement strand
ATACAGTTATCGTTCTCAGAAGGTTCATGATTTTGGGTTGGTCTTTTTCAGTTTTTTAATGATCAGTGTTGGTAGTAATAATTGGTTGACAAAAAATATTGCTACGGTGAATACCAGTTCTCCGACCGCCACCTTTATTGTCCACAAGCAAAAAAAGGCTTCAAAAAGGCAATTAAAAAAACAACTCCGGAAAGAATTACGAGCGCTTAAAAAACAGTTTAAAAAACGAAAAAATAAGAAAGGTACTGGGGTAGTCAGATTCTTGCTAACACTACTATTATTTGGAGTAGCAATTGGACTGGCAGCTTTAACAGCAGCTCTAGCTTGTGGTTTTAGTTGCTCTGGAAATAACGGAATGGCAGCCTTAGTTTCGATCGGTGGTACCGCAGCAATCGTTTTACTATTTTATTTTGTTCACCCTAAAATTTGGCCAAAAAAACCAAAAAAATTAAAAGACTAAATACGAAGTTGTTTAAAAAACATCTTCAAAAAATATAAAACGATGAAAAATTTAAACCTATTTTTTTACTCAATTCTATTGGGTTTTGGAATTTCGGCCTGTAGTCCAAAGTATTATGCACCCGACACTCATAATGTGCCATTAATTTCAAAAAAAGGAGAGACCAATATTGCGCTAGCTGGAACGCTTGATTTGGAAATTGAACAAATAGAATTTCAAGCATCTCGAGGGATCACAAAAAACATCGCCATCAAAGCCAATGGTGGTCTATACAAACCTATTGAAATTTCTACAGGAGAAAACAGAAATGGGTCTGGCAAATTTATCGAATTCGGGGCAGGTTATTTCAAACCTCTTCGGAATTCCTGGATCTTCGAAGCTTATGGTATTTATGGTAGAGGTAGTGTAAAAAACTCCTATACGATGCAAAATAGATTCGGTATTACAGAAACAGAAACTATTTCTGCCAACCTAACCAGAATTGGAATTCAGCCAAATTTTGGTTTTAAAAATGAAAATTTCTTATTCGCTTTGTCTAGCAGATTTGTCAAACTATCCTACCAAAATATTAATGGAGAATTAGTTTACGAAGGAGAAAGCCAGAAAGATTATTTACGTGCAAACAATCAACATTTTCTAATAGAACCAGCGCTAACTTTCGGTGCTGGACTAGATGGATTCAGTTTCAGAATACACACAGGATTTAGTCTTAACCTAACCAATCCTACTTTTAGACAATACGATGCTTCGGCAGCTTTTAGTTTTAATTATTCTTTTTGAAGTTTTTTTTTACTAAAAGAAGCTGTTTTCTTCTCTCTTTTAAAACGGACGGCGATACTTTTTAGAGCCGTCTGTTTTTTTTGGCTATAAGAAATATTCCTACTTCCCTTTCGCCTCATTCCACAACTTATCCATTTCGTCCAAACTCATTTCCGTCAAGTCTCGATCGGCATGTTCTTCAATATATTCGAACCGTTTTTTAAATTTTCGGTTGATTCGTTCCAATGCCGTCTCCGGGTCGATGCCTTGGAAGCGCGCATAATTGACCATTGAAAATAAGATATCTCCAAACTCTTCTTCTTTCCGTTCGTCCGATAAATCTTGATCTAGCGTTTCTTTAAACTCGTGCATTTCTTCAACCACCTTCTCCCACACTTGGTCCTTATTTTCCCACTCGAATCCAACCTGTTTGGTCTTTTCTTGCATGCGATACGCTTTGACCATGGCAGGCAAAGAATTAGGAACCCCCGCCAATACTGACTTTTTGCCTTCTGCTAGTTTAAGTCGTTCCCAGTTTCGTTTGACTTCATCTTCGTCGGCTACTTTGAGATCACCATAAATATGAGGATGCCGCTTGATCAATTTATCGCAAACGCCATTCAGCGCATCGGCAATATCAAAGGCACCTTTTTCATCGCCAATTTTTGCATAAAAAACCATATGCAGCATGATATCTCCAATCTCTTCTTTAATTTCTTCATGGTTTTCATCCAAAAGGGCATCGGCCAATTCGTAGGTTTCTTCGATCGTCAGATTTCGTAGCGTCTGAAAGGTTTGCTTGCGATCCCAAGGGCATTGCTCACGGAGTTCGTCCATGATAGTGAGTAGTCGTCCGAAGGCTTTGAGTTTGGCGTCCATGTTTTTTTTTGGCAAAGATAAGATTATTTGATGTGCGGATGGGTCGATTATTTGATATGCGGATTCTTTGATATGAAGATTTCTAGATTTTATGGATACTCTTCTAACGTGTTTGGCTAACGATAGGCGGACAATAGGCTCGCTTCTATCTTGTAGCCTTTTTGATTTATATAAGGATAAATACGTCAGAACTTTTCTTTTGAAATCTTGTTATATTTGTGCTAGAAATACAAAAAACATTAAAACAATATAGATATGGAATTCTTACAGATGGCAGGTGTGATTTTTCTCGTATTTGGTGTATGCTTTATGCTCATCAATATTCGACATATTATTACTGGAAATGAATTTAGAGGAACTTGTGCCACCAATAATCCGATGCTAAAAAATAAGATTGGCGATTGTACAGTTTGTGGAAAGAAAGGTGATGAGGAATGTCAGATGCCGGAGGTGAAAGGAGCGTAGTGATGTGCGAATGAATGGATGTGCGGATTTTTTGATTTATAAATCTGCGGATATTCCCTCGAAAAATGAGAAAAAACGTTTACTAAACTTTAAAAGTTTAGTAAACGTTTTTTCGTTTTCGTTACATTAAAAGCCCGATACGTATCTTTACGTATCGGGATTTTTTATTTTTATTTTTTTAGAAACACGACCCGCAGGCTTTGCTTTTTTTCGGTGGTACCCTACTCTTTTTTGAAATAGTGGATGATGGACATTATAGGGTTTAAGAAAACCTCTAAATCAGCACTCAACGATTCAACATATCAACAAGCGCAGCGTTTCAACGTTTCAACAAGCGAAGCGTTTCAACATTTAATTCCCCCTATCTCAAAAACCGATACGTATACTTAATCAAAAACGTATTATTTCCTTTATTCCCAAATAAGTTTTCCGACAAATTTTCCCAAACAGGACGCTCAGGATCGCCAAGATTTCCATTACCTTGAGCCCATACTAGAAATAATTCTGAGCCCGGTCGATATTCCCAACGCATTACAAAATTCGAACGAAACTCAATGACTGCAAAATCAGGTTTTCCAAAGTCATAATCTCGTTCACCATCTAGATTTTCATCTACAAAAAATTTATCATTCTCACCATCAAATTGAATCTGATCATTGGTCAATAAATTGGTACGATCTTCTAAAGTCTTTCCAAGCGGATCGTCAATATATTTAAAGTCACTATAGTTTACCTGAAAAGCAAAAGGTTGTCCATAATATTGGAAAGATAGATTCGGCGTAATCGAATAATTAAATCGGATCGAAGCACTGATGGTCTTTTGATCAATACTTGCCACTAAATAACGATCCGCTCCTTCAAACTGCTCCAGGGTAACATACTGAGACTTCCGTTGAAAATGATTATAGTTTGGAGAAATCCGAATATTAAAATTATTAATCGGCTGATATCGCAAGGAGAATCCATAACTACTCACTTGTACATTGTCATTCTTAGACCAGACATTGGTCATATTTAAATTAACAGACAATTTCTTTCGCTCATCTGATCCTAAGCCCATAAAATGCGCGGTACCAACTGGACGTCGCAAGGCGGGACCACCGAATAATGCATTATTATTTATATCATAAAACTCTTGGTTGATCCCAGAATTAAATCGCCAAAAGTTTTTAAACTGTACAAAGAAATTGAAGTTAGCAGAGTTGTGGAGATAATTTCCACCAAAGTCCCAACGGTTCCACATATTTACATTCAATCCTACAAAACGAAAAATAGAAACTGGTTTATCCGTTCTAAAACCACCCCATAAAAAATGATTGATCTCATCCGAATTTACCAAGAATCCGATATCATTTAATTCTAATTCTGGAGAACGATAAGTCAGTCCAGTTTCAAATTTCCAACGACCTCCAAATTTCGCAACCTTCAAGGTCGCACCCGTTCCTGTCAAGCTAGTCGCTGCCGTATCTACCGAAAGATGATCTGCATCTGGCCGCTGAAAATAATGCTCAAAACTATGTTGAATATTGGTTATCGATTCACGGGAACCATTCAAATTACTAAACAAAGCCTTCCCTGAAACTTGCCATCGTTGATTGTCCCATCGATGGATAAAATCCACTCCTCCGGTGTAAGCAGACTTGACCACATCATTCAAACCCGTTCCCTCAATCTTTCGATTGGTCGCTGTAAAGATTCCACCAACTACGGTATTACCTTCATTAAAATCTTGTTGTAATCGACCGACAAAATAACTGGTAAAAGGTTCTACTACTGTTTCACTTCGTTCGCCTTTGATATCTTGAACCGCAGATTCTTTAGCGGTGATTCCTTCCATGATTCCGATAGACAATCCTTTTTGTGTTTTGCCACTAAATTTCGCCGCTCCTAAAATTCGAGCTGCTTGTGGATAATCGGTATAAATACTATCGCCAGTAATCACACTCCCTCGTGGTTGTCCACCGATTCGCCGTGAATAAAACAACTGATCGGCATCGTAATTACCGCCCGCCGCAGAACCGGTCAATTGGTAATCAAAGATATTTCTGTTTTCAATAAAAAATGGACGTTGCTCATTAAAGAAAATTCGAAAACCACTTAGATTTACCGCTGATGGATCTGCCTCAACTTGTCCAAAATCAGGATTGATGGTAAAGTCTAAAGTTAGATCATTGGTTACGCCAATTTTTCCGTCCAGTCCGATCGTTGCTTTGGTATCAAGACCATCGGCAAAAGGATTTCCATCTTCTGCCGGGTAGACGTCTGCTTGTCCAACCACATAAGGTTGTAGTTCAATTAATTTTTGTGGACGCAGTCCTTTTAGATTCGTCAATTCACCAAATCCACTTACCCATCCTCCGGCATTTTGTGGAATCGGTTGCCAAACAGAGCGTTCGGCATTTCGAAAATCTCGTCGCGTCATTTGAATCCCCCAAGTTTGAATATCTGCATTTCGAAAACGCAATTGACTGAGCGGGATACGCGTCTCCACCGTCCAACCTTCTTCATCAATTTTAGATTTGGTAAACCAGATAGGATTCCAGTTACTATCCCAATTATTTCCATTATTAGAAATCAGTTCATCTCCTTTTACACCTGCTGCCGTCGTGGTAAAAGAAAAAGCGGTTCGTAAATCATGGTAACTATCGATATTAATTTCGATCCAATCCCCTTCAAAGCCATCCCGTCGCCCCATTCTCTTTTCGATCTTATCTGGTGCTTCGTCAAAACAACGAAAAGCGATATAGAGGTTTTTTGCATCATAAAGAATCTTAAATGCCGTCTTTAATTTCGGAGCAGGACCGTATTCTGGCTCTCTTAGGATAAAATCTCCGCCCCACTCCACGGTTTCCCAGACAGCATCGTCAAGCTGCCCATCGATGCTCGGTGGTGTCATCCCGTCAATCATCTTGGTAGCATAATTCTTCTTTGGAATAACTTCCGAGGTCGGATCTTGAGAAAAAAGATGGGTTGAATTAATCAGGAGTAAAAGTAAAACTAGGAGACGCATGGTTATCTTTAAGAGGTTAAACTGGTATTCTATTGCGTAAAACGATTAAGAACTTATTTGGTTCCAAATAAAAGACAGGGAATTAGAGAGTAGGTTGCTTTAGGAAGGATAATTTTTTAATGAATAATGCGAATCAGGAGTTGAATTTATAATTAACAATAAAAAAGGGCTTTGGAAGCTGCTTCTTGCCGCTTGCTACTGGCTTCTTGCTTCCCTCCATCGCGATAAAAGAGGATGAGCTAATGTTAATTAGTGAACCCGAAGGGACGGGTGGCCAAGCTAGTAGCCAGAAGCAAAACAACCCAAATTCAATTAGAAGATGATGTTTCTTTAATTCAAATATTTATTTCCAACCCCTGACTCGCATGAATAATTAATAATGATCATCCTAATTAACATTGACCGTTTTTGACAAATTCCGAACTTGTTGGAGTTCCAATCGTTTTTCTTTGGAGTGTTAATAAGTAATTCGTATAATTTTTCTTAAAGATCATGAAAAAAGAAAAGCCAGATCCAATCCGAAAAGATCTCATGGACATCCCTAATACGGCCGAAATGGATTTTTGGTTTAGTGCGTGGATTGGTGCTATATTTTTTTATTGCATCAATTTTGGTCAAAAACCCTTTAAAGAATTAAATGATGAGCGATTTATAAAAAGAAATACGATTATAGGTTGGTTAATCAATATGATTTTTATTTTTGGTGGACTTTATCTCGTTTTTATAGTGATGAATTCCTTTTAGTAATGGCCGAAAAATAAGTTCTGCATTTTGGCAAGGGGATTTTGTTCCAAGACGACTCAAAAAATGCAGGAAACCTAATGGTTTGCAAGGCTTTTTGAGGAAGTATTTTAGCAAAAGAGCCAGCCATAAATCGGGAAGTTATTATTTAACCATTACTTAGTTTTACAAATACGAAAAACATCTCATTATGCATTCTAAATTTCTTTTCCTGCTCCTGATCTTAACTACCCTTTCCTGTCGATCCACTTCTAAAAGACCGTCTTTGCCCGCTGAGATCACCACTGCCAAAGATTTAATTCTACATGCGGTTGCCTACCATGATCCTAATGGAAACTGGATAAAATTTAAATCAAATATTGAAATAAAAACAGATCTATGGAAAAAAGAGGGCGGTATAGAAAAAAGTGAAAGAACCTTATTTTTTGATCGATCTCAACATATTTTTAAAATGCATTCTACTAGAAATGGGATTGAACTAAAAGGAGAGATCAATCAAGATACTTGTTATAATAAAGCGCTGAGTGAAATTCCAGCAGAACAAGCTGAAAAATTTAAATCCGTTTTAGGTTGTAAAGGCATCACGTTTTATAAAGATTATTTCACCTATCTTTTTGGATTACCGATGAATCTTTTAGATACAGATGCCATCATCGACCATAAAATTATGGAAAGAACTTATAAGGGTGTCAAATACGATGTCGTAAAAGTAAATTACAAACCACTAGATAAGAAACGTCCTTGGTATTTTTATTTTAATAAAAAAAATCATGCTTTCGAATTATGTAAATTTACTTCGCGAGAAGACGAAAATAAAGGTGGTGAATATATTATTTACAATCATCAAAAAAACATCCAAGACATGAAATTAAGTAGCCAAATCGTTTGGCTTTATAATACACCAAACCTTGATACCTTGGCGGTGGAGGATTTGTTTTTTACAAAAAACTAGTAGAGCAGACTAATATATCGACAATTAAAATCTTAAAAAAACCAACGAACTTTATTTTTTATCTGGTGTATAATTTTTGAATTGAATTAAGTCCATATAAAAGATAAAGCATGAATTTTAAAACTGCCTTACTAGACAAAACAACATATGTTCAAATAGCCATTGGATTATTTGCTAATTTATTAGCACTCTATTCAATCTATCAAATAAATTCGGTGGAGTATCATTCGCAAAATTTTGGTCTTATTTCATTTAGTTGTTTTAGTGCCTATCTGTATCAGTGGTTCGTAGAAGTTTCGTGGATGCTGGCTTTAATGAATTCAGTATTTTTATCCTTTGGAGTTTGGTGGCAAAGAAAAATTGATGTTAAGCAACTAGTTTTATTGCTGATCCCCGCTGAAATATACTTTTTAGATCTTGCCTTATGCGCGATATAACATTCATTTCATAAAAAATTAAATAATTAGTTATAAGTATTTTATATCTTGCTTTTTTTTTCAATAATCTTTCAAAAAACAGCAATGACTCATTTTAAGTCTCTACTCTATTTCTTCGTCTTAGCAATTTCCTTATCGGCTTGCAGTCCAAAATATTACACACCAGATTCGCATAATATTCCTTTAATCTCTAGAAAGGGAGAAACCAATCTTGCGGTTTCAGGAAGTACTGGTCGAGCAGAATTTATGGCCTCTCATGGTATCACCGAGAAAATTGCGCTCAAAGCCAATGGAGGAATTTATTTCCCAAGTGATTTTGGAAGGTATGAAACTGGTAATAGTGGCTCTGGAAAATTTCTTGAGTTTGGTGCAGGATATTTTAAACCACTAGAAAACAATTGGATTTTCGAAACCTATGGTATTTTTGGTTTGGGTAGCATGGAAGTCGACTTCTCTGAGAATGACGTCTTTGATATTGATGCACAAGGAACGCTTTCTGCAAAAATCCTTAGATTTGGTGTTCAACCGAATATTGGATACAAAACAGAAAACTTTGTTTTTGGTGCTGCGGCTAGAATTGCCTATCTTTCATTTAATGATATCGAAGGGGATTTAGTTTATTTACAAACCTCTCAAAAAGATTATTTACAAAATAACAATGGTCATTTTTTGGCGGAGCCTGGGATCTTGGTCGGGATGGCATTTGATAAATTTAGTATTAGAGCACACGGTGGATTAAGTCTTAATATAAGCGATTTCAAATTCCAACAATACAAAAGCTCTATTACATTCATCGCCAATGTTTGTTTTTAATATGAAAATACTTTTCGTCTGTAGCCGTAATAAATGGAGAAGCAGAACGGCAGAAACGATTTTTAAAAACAACGGTCACCACCAAATCCAATCGGCGGGAACAGAAAAATCCGCTAGAATCAGAATCACTCAAAACATGATCAATTGGGCCGATACCATCTTTGTTATGGAATCAAAACACAAAAAAAGAATCCTAGATAATTTTGAAGTCAACCCAAAAAATACCAATTTAGAAGTCCTCGATATTCCAGATGAATATCAATATATGGATAATGATTTGGTGGAAATTTTAGAAATTAAGTTGAGTGATGTATTCGAAAGGACATAATTTATAAAATCAAAAAAAAATTACCATTTATATTATTAGATTTACATTTTAATTAAAGAAGCTGTTTAAAAATGAAGCACAATGGTTACGGCTAAGTCATTGACTGCCATCGGCACCGTCCCGAAAGCGTTCGGGACGAATCTCAAAATTTGCTTCCCTGCCCGATCTGACGATCCCCGCTCGACTGATGTCATCGGGCGAGAGTCAGGCGGGGTCTTGACAATCAAGCACTTATCCTCACCTTTTGTGAACATTCTTAAACAGCTTCAAACAAATAAAATAACAATGAAAAATTTTACATTTCTACTAAAAACAATCTTGTGCTTTACACTCCTACTTACGATGAGTATTACCACTACAATCGCACAAGACAGTCCTGAAACAAAAGAAGTCACCAAAGAAAATATGAAAGTACTCGGTGACCCCGGAGAAGGAATGTTCTTTGTCGCCTATCATTTAGAGAAAGATGCAAAAAAAGTAATCTGGACGGTTACCGATGAAAAGGGAGAAGTCCTAATTAAAGAAAAATTCAAAAAAATAAAGGCAGGAAAAAATAGATTCCAATATAACTACGTTCATGGTCCTGATGGTACGCATACTTTTAAATTGGTAGCTGACGATGTGGTGATTGATGAAATAGAAGTTATCAAGAAAAAGAAATGATCCAATCATAACATGGCTAAAGAAATAGAAAGAAAATTCCTCCTCCAAAACAACGATTGGCAATCAGAAGCTGACGAAGGCCTTGTTTTAAAACAAGGATATCTCAGCACCGATCCAGATCGAACCGTCAGGATTCGCCTCGCAGGTAAGAGAGGAATCCTGACGGTAAAAAGTAAAAATATAGGGATTACCAGAAATGAATTTGAATACGAAATTCCCTACTCCGATACGCTGGAATTATTAAAATTATGTGCACCTCCTTTGATCGAAAAAACAAGATATAAAGTCCATCATAACCACCTCACCTGGGAGATAGATATTTTTTCTGGAGAAAATGAAGGACTGGCCATTGCCGAAGTAGAACTAACCGATGAACATCAATCTATCACTCCACCCGCTTGGATTGGAAAAGAAGTTTCTGACGACCAAAGATATTATAACTCAAACTTGGTGCTACATCCTTTTAAGCATTGGGAGTAAGAATGAGGAATTCAAGTGCAAGTGCAAGTACAAAAATCAAAAAACAACAAGGTACAACGGAAATTTTTATTAAAAAAAAGCCAATAAGCGAACTATATCCCGCTTATTGGCTTATTTATTCAATTACCATTTCTTAGGTAATCCTTACTCCTTATTAAAAGCCATCCAACTATACCCCATCGGTACCAACGATACCACCACCGCAACAATCACCGTCAAGATTATAATAGGTGCTCCATCAGCAAATAGTCCCATCAACACCATCATCAATCCTCCTCCTAACCAAAGTACACCTGCTAATCGATGCGTACTTTTCCACACTGTCTCACTTTCTAAAGTCCACGGCGTACGAATTCCTAGGAAGTAGTTTGGTTGAATCGTTTTAAAGAAATTGCCTAATCCCATAAATAATAATCCAAGCAAAATTACCACCACCGAAATACTCATCCCTGCTGGATTACTTGCCGTATAAATTATATATAGTGCTAGGATAGATAAAAAGGCAACCAACATCGTTTTAAGCGACTCAAATTTACCACCCATCTTTTCTATTTTTTTCTTGGGATCCAACGCTGGAACCACCAACAACAAAACATAAGTCAACACTGGTAATAAAAATGGGATCATCCATAATTCAGCCTTACTGCCCATCCGATCTACTTCTCCACTTGCATTCCAATGCATCGGCACCTCTGCTGGTAAACCACCGTATATAGATCCTAGATAAATAAATGGTAACGCTACCAATAATAAATTTAAACCTTCTTTCTTCATTAGATTTTTCATAATAATTATATTTTTAAGAAATTGTTGAATCGTTGAATTGTTGAATTGTTGAATCGTTTGAATTTAAGGGAACTGATCAATAAACTGTTTCAAAATAAATTTCAAAAACAACTTCAACCTCAACGGAAATAAATATTATTTTTTTGGTTTTTTTAATTCCATAATCCATCCGAGTACATCATCTAGAATCGTTGTATTGAGATGATAATGCACATACTGTCCGCGTTTTTCACTACCCACTAAATCCGCTCGTCGAAGCAAATCCAAGTGATGCGAAATACTGGGTTTTGAAATCGAAAACGCTTCCGCAATCTCCCCTGCTGTCAAATCTTGATCTCGCAATAATTCTAAAATCTCTCGCCGGGTTGGATCATTTAATGCTTTAAATATATCTTTCATACTGCTAATTTAGGTATTTAGACAAATATCTAATTACTTTTTCAGATAAAAGATCAAAAAAATCCGACGAACGGTAAAAAACGCTGACTTATGCGAATGAGGAGTTGAATTTCTAATTAAAAATAAAAAAGAGGGCTTTGGAAGCTGCTTCTTGCCGCTTGCTACTGGCTAGGGTGTTCAATCTACACTATAAATATAAAAAATTTCTTCTTGCACTTTTTGAGTACTTAAAGTTGAGTTCTAGCAAAAAAATCTACTCAATAGCATTTTGTTAATAACTGGGATTGTTCCCGCTAAATGAAGTTTCCGACCTTGAGCTTTTTTCCATTCGGTGCATTAATAAAATGTCTTAAGAAGAATACTGTGTGAGCTAAACAACCGCTAAGTAAAACGTAAATGATTGATAATCATAAATTTTTTTATAAAAACAGAATCTCAAAGCGAG
>CALKJE010000136.1 GCA_937995675.1 uncultured Saprospiraceae bacterium | reverse complement strand
ATCTGACGGTTACCTTTCCAGGTCCTGGGGAATATTTTGGCGTAATGACTTTAAATCCTGATGATCCAAACTGCTCCGATGAAGCAGATGTTCGGGTGCTTATTAATCCTCCTATTTTACCAGATTTTAGCTTTGAATATGATACCTGTGTAGCATCTCCTGTTTTCTTTACAGATCTGACGGATATTTCTATGCTGAACATCGAAAGCTATCTCTGGGACTTTGGAGATGGTAGAACTTCCAATGAACGAGATCCTAGTCATCAATTTGAATCCCCAGGAGATAAAATGGTTTCTCTTACGCTTACAGATACTTTAGGTTGTAGTGAAACTTATCAGCAGTTGGTTAACTGGTTTCCAGCACCTCCGATTATTATTATTGAGCCAAGTACTGCCATAGGATGTCCTCCGGAAATTATCACCTTCGAAAATCTGTCCTCCCCAATTGATTCAACCTATCAGATTAACTGGGATTTTGGAGATGATCAGTTTGCGAGTGGACTAAATCCAAATACGACTTATAATATTCCTGGAACTTATACGGTAGTGGTAGATATCACTTCACCGATTGGCTGTTTTATTTCAGATACCTTCCCAGATCTAATCTTTGTGGATTCTTTGCCGGAGGCCGATTTTGTAGTCTCTCCACCGAGAGGAGTAAGTAATTTTGATCCAGAAGTAGAGATGACCGATTTGTCTTTTAATGCTGCTTCTTGGGATTGGAAATTCGCTAGTGGACAGGACAGCTCTATTTTGAAAGATCCACATTATGTTTTTCAAGATACTGGAAAACAAATAGTAGAATTAACAGTAACCTCTTTTTATGGATGTACCGATACGCTACGACAAATTGTGGATGTAGTTCCTAAGGTTACTTTCTTTATGCCAAATGCCTTTACGCCGAATGAAGATGGTCTAAACGAAGTATTTGAAGGAGTAGGGGTCTTTAGAGGAATCACTAATTATAAAATGGGTATCTGGAATCGCAACGGTCAATTAATCTATGAAACCACTGATATTAATGAAGGTTGGAATGGTCGTTTTCAGAATACAGGCAAATTGTCTCAAAATGGCGTCTATATCTATCGTATCTCCTTTATTGGTCCAAGAGGTGAAATAGAACAATTGGAAGGATATGCTACCTTGTTGAAGTAAAAATTAGGGCAATTGATCCTAAATAATTGAGACTGAAAGCATTGTGATAATCGATTTTTGGTGTGTTTTGTATAGTGTATTAGTTCGTTAAGTTTCATGGCAGCACTTTCGAGACGAAACGAGTGAAGCCAAATAGCACATTCAGTTGAATCGTCTTCACCTATTTCGGAAAAATTTGAAAAAATATGGCATTTTTATGATAAAAAGTCTTATCTTTGCATTTCAATTCAAACCGCATAAAAGAATAGACATGGATGTCATGAAATTTGTTGAAGAGGCTTACGTAACAGAGCCAAGAAATATAGACTTTCGCCCAGGCGATAACGTTAGCGTAAGTTACCGGATTATTGAGGGTTCTAAAGAACGTATCCAAATATTCCGAGGAGATGTACTCCAGATTAAAGGTCAAGGTGCTAATAAAACCTTCACTGTAAGAAAAATGTCAAACGGAGTAGGTGTAGAACGTATTTTCCCTGTAAACTCTCCGGCAATTGCCGATGTTAAAGTTCTCAAAAGAGGAAAAGTACGTCGCGCTAAACTTTACTACCTACGTGAATTAGTTGGTAAAAAAGCTCGTATCAAAGAAAGAAAATTCATCAAGAGCTAAAATAGCTTAGATTGATATAAAAAAATCCTGATAGCAGAAATCTGTTATCAGGATTTTTTTGTTTTGAACAACTTCTTTATTAGCAGATCCTAAAACCCTATTTTTTAAATAACTTCTTTTATTATCAAAAATGAGCGGGGACCCTCCGCATCGCGATTAATGAGTTTTTCTATTAAAAAAATAAAAAAAATGTTTACTCAGCTTTCAAAGATTAGTAAACATTTTTTTTAAGTCTGATTAAACCCTATTCAATTATCAATAGACCAGCAAAACACAAATTCCCATTCTAATTCCTATTCTAATCCCCCACCTCTTCCAAATCTATCAAAAAACGATCCGTCGCAATCTCAAAATCATCCAGCGCTATCTTTCCCAAATTGGACTTACCTTTTTTATTCTGAATATTAATTCTTTGATATTGATTAGAATGACCAACTAGAAGTGGCATTTCAAACTTAGGTTCATTCACAATCCATTCATGTGTCAAAATTAGATCCGTTCCTTTTTGTTCTAGCGAATATTGTAATTTGGGGATGGAAGGATGAAAAAGATATTGTCTAAAGATTGGCGTTAATTTAATCTTAGTACGTTGGTCAAACCAATCAATGACCATTTCAGTATCAACATGATTCATCGAAAAATGTCGATAGAAATCACGGAATAATTCAAACCAAAGATCGTCATCACCGATGGCATGTCGAATGGTATGTAAGACCCAAGATCCTTTGAAATAATGATCACTTGAACCAAATTTGGTGTAATTCACCTCAAGAGGACCGACGATTGGTTTCCTATTTTTTATATAAGCTTTATTACGAAATACCTGTAAATACCGTAAATAATCTTCATAGCTAGCAGAACATTCCACGTACAATGCTTCTAGATAAGTCGTAAAAGATTCATGAATCCACATTTCAGCATGATACTTACAACTAATACTATTTCCAAAGTATTCATGTCCCGTTTCATGTACAATAATATAATCCCAATCCATATCAGCTGGAATCATCCCACCTTTATATCCTCTCATATATCTATTTCCGTAGGCGATGGCGCCTTGATGTTCCATTCCTAAATACGGCGTTTCAACTAGCCCATAGCCATCTTCCCAAAAAGGGTATTTATC
>CALKJE010000135.1 GCA_937995675.1 uncultured Saprospiraceae bacterium | reverse complement strand
AGCTACAGGTCGAGCTGGCCCGTATGGAATATGCTCTCCCGCGGATGGCCAAGATGTGGGGCCACCTCGACCGCGAAGGCGGTGGTGGGGGAGGGAGTGGCGCAGCGTCGCGCGGTATCCCGGCAATGATATTGCAGGAATCGTTTTAGAAACGGGAGAAGGAGTAAACCATTTAAAAGTAGGAGACGCTGTTTTCGGTTTTACGATGCAAGGTGGTTTTGCAGAAGAAGCGATTGTTCCAGCTAATCAGATTTTTCCAAAACCGGAAGGAATAGATTTTCCGATCGCCGCTTCTTTTTTACTCGCCTACGGTACTTCTTATCATGCTTTAAAAGATCGCGCAAAATTACAAGCGGGAGAAACACTAGTTGTACTCGGTGCATCCGGTGGCGTTGGATTAGCGGCCGTAGCACTTGGTAAACTCATGGGTGCACGCGTTATCGCCGCCGCTTCTACCGATGATAAACTAGCACTTTGCGTTGCCAATGGTGCCGATGAAACCATTAACTACGAAAAGGAGGATCTGAAAAAACGAATCAAAGAACTCACAGATGGAAAAGGCGCTGATGTAATCTACGATCCAGTCGGTGGAAATTATTCAGAAGCAGCATTACGTGCTACCGCTTGGGAAGGCAGATTTTTAGTCATCGGTTTTGCAGCAGGTGACATTCCTAAAATTCCATTAAATCTTACCTTACTAAAAGGATGTCAAATCGTCGGTGTCTTTTGGGGAGAATTTGCAAAACGTTTTCCAAAAGAAAATATGAAAAATAGTCTCGAATTGTTAAAATGGGTTTTGACTGGAAAATTAAAACCACATATTCATGCTACCTATCCATTGGCCGAAACCGCCAAAGCACTTGAGGAAATGATGGCCCGGAAGGTGATGGGGAAAGTAGTGGTGGTAATCTGATGCTTTTTGGTTTAATCGTTTAGATTGGTATTTTGTAATATCGTTAAATCACTAAAGATGCAGGTTCTACTTTTTTGCATGACTAACGTTTTTTTTTGCTTTTCAACTTCTTAAATAAGGTTCTGTAAAACTAGATAAGCTATTGACTTTCGAATATTAGAAATCTAATCGCCATTTGCAGTTGACCGAAGTTAAGAAAAGATTATTCTAAACAAATAAACGATTAAACAATCTAAACCCACCTCTTTTTCATAAGCGAATTTTCGCTAAAAATACTTATCTTAGTGCATCTAATCGCATTTAATAACAAAAGCATTTTACTATGGCCGAATATATGAGCATGGACACTCTTCGTTACCTTCTACACGATGTACACGATATAGAACAACTTTGTCAATTTTCTCGATTTAAAGATTACGACAAAGAAAGTTTTGACATGATGTTAGATGCTATCAAAGTCTTTTCAGATAAAGAAATGTATCCCGTTTTTAAGGAGATGGACGAAAATCCAGCTCGCTATGAAGACGGTAAAGTTATCGTTCATCCAGTGGTAAAAACCCTCATGAAAGTCTGTGGTGAAAATGGCTATATCGGTTCGACCTTCGATTATGAAATAGGTGGTATGCAACTACCTCATGTCATGGAGTCAGCTAGCGCACATATTATGCAAGCCGCTAATAATAGTCTTCCTGGTTACTTCGCTTTAACCGGTGGAGCCGCTAATTTGATTGTTACTTATGGAAGTCAAGAGCTAGTAGATCGCTATGTTCCTAAAATGATGAAAGGCGAATGGGGCGGCACCATGTGTTTGACTGAACCACAAGCAGGAAGTTCTCTTTCTGATATTACCACTTCTGCGACACGCAACGAAGACGGAAGTTTTAACATCACTGGACAGAAAATATTTATCTCGGGTGGTGACCATGAATACGCTAGTAATTTTGTGCATCTCGTTTTAGTTAGAATTGAAGGTGCGCCAGCTGGAACAAAAGGGATCTCTCTTTTTGTGGTTCCTAAATTCAGAATAACAGAGAGTGGTGAACTAGCTCCCAACGATGTAATCACTGCTGGAGATTTCCAGAAGATGGGACAAAGAGGTTATTGTACCACACACCTTGTTTTTGGTGAAAATAACAATTGTAAAGGTTGGCTCGTAGGCGCGGAAAACAAGGGACTAAAGTATATGTTCCAGATGATGAACGGTGCGCGAATCGATGTAGGAATGACCGCAGCTTCTACTGCAACGGCAGCTTACCATGCTTCTTTACAATACGCAAAAGAAAGACCTCAAGGTCGACGAATTTTAGAAGGCGGCGTCAAAAACGTGGAAGCGGAACAAACCTTTATCATCAATCATCCGGATGTAAGAAGAATGCTTCTTTTACAACGTTCCGTGGTAGAAGGTTCTTTGTCTCTATTATTTCAAACGTCGCTTTATCATGATTTATCCATGCAAAGTACCGATGAAGACGAAAGAGAACATTACCACGACTTACTCGAGATTCTAACGCCGATGGCTAAAACCTATCCTTCTGAAATGGGACGGGTATCTATTAATAATGGTTTGCAGGTTTTAGGTGGTTATGGATTCTGTACAGATTTTCCGCTAGAACAATATTACCGTGATATCCGAATCATGGCACTTTATGAAGGAACTACGGGTATTCAATCCTTGGATCTTTTAGGTAGAAAGGTGACGATGAAAAACGGAGCAGCCATGCGACGGTTGACCAAGGAAATTATCGCGACCATCAAAGAGGCAAGTACGTATGATGATTTGAAAAAGTATGCAAATACCCTAAAGGAAGCTTCTAAAACACTAGAGGCTTCGCTCATGCATTTATTACAGTTTGCAATGGACGGACAGCACGAACGCTACGTGGCAGATGCTACTATCTTTATGGAAATGATGAGCAATATTGCAATTGCATGGCAATGGTTAAAAATGGCTACCGTCGCAAAGAAAGCACTCGTAACTGGCGATCAAACCTATACTGCTAACTTCTACGAAAATAAAATTACGACGATGCAGTTTTATTTTAAATATGAATTGCCAAAAATTTCTGCAGCACAAATAACGTTAATGCACGAAGATAATCTGACAATTCCAGAAGTGAAGGAAGGTGTCTTTTAGGAGTTGTTAAAACGCTGCGCTTGTTGAATCGTTGAATCGTTTAGTTTTAGTCAAGGTAAAAAATCGTAAAATCTCCCCTTGGGGTCGGGGTAAAATTTTGCGATTTTTTGCCGATCTTTCTCTTGTTTAATCGTTTAACCTATCTTCTCTTCCTGCTTTGTGGCAGTCATCTAATCAAGGTGAAAAATCGTAAAATTACTCATCAAAAGTTTCTACTTTTAAATTTCGAATGATAATTTCTTTATCGCTTTCGGCATTCCAAAATTCAATACTTACTTTATCAAAACCTTCTGCCGGTTGCCGAACATCTAGGTAAATATTCCGTTCATTATTTTCCCATAAGAATCGATGAACACGAATCCATCGTTCCTTGACTACCTTATCCTTGTTCTTAAACCGAAGAATAAACTGAGTCATTTCCCAATGCTTCCATTCTTTAAAAGTAATTTTAAAGTCAGCCGATGCTCGTAACCAATCAGCGCCACCATTATAAGAAAAACTAAACACGGGAGAATGTTGAATATCTTTATTAAGTGTAATACTTGTATCAGATAGCACACCATAAATAGGAGTAATATTTCGACGACCTCCTTCATAGATTTCATCTGTATCTAATAATTTTTGAGCTTCCTCTGGAATATCATTTCGTCCTACGCTACGCCAATAATAAGCCTTGTTCATCTGCCCTGGGAAAACGGCTTGCCCTTGATGTGCATAATGTGTAAACCAAAAATTCAAATACACACATCCTCCCATTACAATCCAAGTTGCCCAACGAATCAATAGTGGCGTCCGGAGTATCCAATCTACAAAACCTGCAAAAGCAAAAATCAATACAGGATATGCTTGCACCATTGTTCGTTGTCCTAATGCCCCACCGTACCACCAAATTTCCCAAGCAAAAGCCAAATACATAAAAAGAAAGGAAAAGACCGTCACACCAAAAAATATTTTTTTCTGATAAAAAAAGAGTGGAATAAAACCCACTAATGCAAAGGTCATGATCTGCGTATATGTTAACCATCCAGCTTTATAGCTAAAAAGACATTCCCAAATATAAGGATCTAACCAATTAAATCCTTGGTCTTCATAACTGTAAATAATCCAATCTCCTCCTGCATACTTCCAGTAAACCAATTGAATGCATCCTACTAAAATAACCATTACTACGGCACCAAGTATTTTTGTAAAATGTTCTTTTAAAAAATTAAATCGTTCAATGACCGCTGCTTTTGAAAAGATGTTGAGCGCCCAAATAAAAGGAATGATCACCGAAATTAATTCTGTGGGTCGAGTGATGGTGGCCAGTCCACAAAGTGCACCGAGTAAAAGAGTGGTCCTTGTTTTAGGTGTTTTATAAAAACGAATGGTAAAGTAAATGATCAATACATAAAGCGTAAAAAGATAATTATGTGTCATAGCATTATCGATCGCGGCTTGGTTGAGGTAATTTGTTCCAGCAACCAAGGCTAGTAAAGTCACCGCAACCGTTTGTTCGGAAAAATATTCTAATAAGATTTTTCTCAAAAAATACAATCCCAAAATCGCCACAAAAAACGACCACAAGGAAATCATCAATTGATACGGAAAAGAAAATCCATCCGCAGGATATTGTCCAGTTATTTTACAATAAGTGTGTGCGAGAATAAAAGCGGGTGTATATTGAATCGCCATTCCGATAGGATATTTCATGACGAAGTTCCCATTGGTATAACGAAAGGCTTGTTGAAAATTTGGCGTGGGCTTATAATTCTTTATAAGCTCATCTCGAAATTCACATTTTTTAAGATCTTTATAAACAAACGTTGCGGGGAGATACATATAATATCCTGAAACATCCCAACTGATCGCAGCCTCTGTATATTCTTTCTGAAATTTAGGATAATCCACAAACTGAAAATATCCCATAATGAGATAGCAAAGAATAAGGGCAGGAATGGAATATTGTTTCATCAATGAGGTATGTCTATGTTTTATCTTAGAATCAGAAAAGAAGTTTTACTGATTCTAAGTCAAAGATACAAACATCCATCTAAATCCTCTGTCTCAAATACCATATCTCAAATACCATATCTCAAATTTTGACTAACCTAGTTCATAAAAATAAAAAATCGGTAACCACGTTTCCATGATTACCGATCCTTCTATTTTCTCTAGTATATTTAGGGAGTAAATTTCCTTCTCCTTTATCTCCGACTCACTGCCACTGGCATATTTGGATCAAACTCTCCTGTGATCGTCGGTGTTTGTGCGTTGCCAGTATATACGCGTACCTTTCCGTGTACGAAGTCAAACAATTCTGTGACCGTGACAATTTTATTTTTGTTTTTATCCGCTTCTCCTTTTAGACCACGAATTAAGTAGTGACTAAAAATCCCTTGACGTAAGCCTTTATCTTCGAGAGAATATTCATCTCCTTTGGAAGATAATAGCAATGCCGTTCCTCCTTTCGAATTTTCAAAAGCATCATAATATTTTTTCAAGGTGGTATGCACTGCTGCATTGGAAGAAGCGGCTCGCATCGACAATAAGCTACCAGAATGACAAGCATCTGCTAAGACCAATTTATGCTTGGCCTTCGTTTCGCCAAAGACGTCCTTGATATCTTGGTGTTGTAATTTATTATTAAATCCATCAAAATCTACTGGTAAGAAAGATCCCGGTAATCCATGTCCAGAATAATAAAGAATTACTACATCATTCTCGTCTGCCTGTAAAAATACTTGGCGCATGGTTCGAATGATATTGGCGCGATTCGCATCGTCGTCGATTAGGACCCGAATTTGTTCATCTGGTAAAGCACCTCCTTCAGGACTTTTTAAGAAAGCATAAATATGGTAAGCATCATCGTCCGTATACTTTAGTACCGGCATGTGTACATAACGTGCGACACCAACAACCACTGCCCAGATTTTAACATCATCATCTCGAACTACTTTTACTTCCTCTTTTGCAATCATCTCATTACTTGCTTCCAATTCTTGAATTGGGTTTCCATATTCCCAGATTGCTCCGACAACTTTTTGATTGGCATAATACATGATTCCTTCTCCATGAGGAGCGTGACGTTTCCAATTACCTACATATTTATCTCCATTCGCATAGTAGCAAGTTCCTTCTCCGTTTGGAACTCCGTTGACAAATTCTCCTACCCACTTAGAACCATCACCATAGGCATAAACACCAATTCCGTCAGGACAATCACCACGTGTACAATCTGGTAGTTCATCGGTAGGAATCGTATTATCTACCTCATTTACTTTTTCTGTTGCTGCGATCTCATCTATCTCGCTACCGTCTTCTACATATTTACCATTCTGCCAGATACCAGCAATTTCGCTGCCATCTGCTTTGTAGAAAACTCCCTGACCATCTTTATAATTATTTTCCCAGTTGCCAGCATATTTATTGCCGTCTTTATAAGTCATGGTACCTTCACCGTGCAGTTTTCCGTTTTTAAATTGACCTTCATATTTATTACCACTCTTATAATAGTAGGTACCTTTTCCATTCTGTAGATCATTTCCCCATTGACCTACATACTTATCGCCTTTTTTAAATTCCATCGTTCCATTTCCGTGAAATTTACTTTGGTTAAAATTACCTCGATAGACGTCGCCATTGGCAAAGGTCATTTTACCTTTTCCTTGACGGAACTGATTTTCCCATTGACCTACATAACGATTACCATTGCTGAAGATCAACATTCCTTCACCATGAATTTTACCATTTTTAAAATCTCCTACATACTTAGCACCACTAGGATAGAGGTAAGTACCTTTTCCAGTTTTACAATTACCTTTGGTACATTGAGCCTGAACGGAAGAAAAAGAGAAAAGCGTGAACAATGCCACAAGACTACATAGATTTTTCATAACACAATGGGTTTTGGAACGATTAGACAATGGAAGTTTACCGAATGCAGGAAGAGACTTCAAAACCATACCAGTATAAGACTGCAAAATACTAATAAGGTTAAAACAAGGTCTAAAGTTTTTTAATAAAAAGTGTGAAAAGAAGTTATCTTAAAATTTGTTGGGCCGTAGAGAGAATTTGAAGTTGTTTAACAAAAAATATTAAGAAACCTTCTGAATAAAATGTAGCACTAGCTAGATAGGCAAATATTGTTTTATTAGAATATTAAGATAATGAAGTTGTGTAAGGTATCTAACCTTTCTATAAATAAGTATATTGTGTAGAATAGTTACTATCTTTGAGGAAAGTTAGAAGTTATCTTAAAGTTGAGCTTCTTATTAACAGCCAAAGTATTGATGACCAGTGGCTTAGAATGACTTAGTAATGGTCAAATAATTACTTAATAAATTTATAAAAAAAACAATCTTAAAAATGAGAAATTATCTACTCTTTTTCGTGCTATTCCTTAGCGTCCTAAGCTGTAAAGATACCGCTTCTACCGCACAGAATGGAACTAATAATACTTCAGAAGAAAAAGCTACTGCCAGCCATTTTGGTGAAAAAATTTCTGCAAGTGATGCGATCTCTTATGATGCAATGATCACTAGTTTAGGCACCAAAGATTCGCTTGAAACCAAAGTTAAAGGTAAAGTCAGCGGCGTCTGTCAAGCTAAAGGATGCTGGATGACAATTGTCTCTGAAGAAGAAGGTAAACCAGAAATGTTCGTTAAATTTAAGGACTATGGATTTTTTATGCCATTGGATTTAGCCGGTAAGGAAGTCGTTATGGCTGGAAAAGCATACAGAGAAGAAACCTCTGTAGATGAATTACGTCACTACGCAGAAGACGAAGGACAATCAGCCGAAGAGATTGCTAAAATTACTGAGCCAGTAGAAGAACTAAAATTCATGGCTCACGGTGTTGTAATTGTAGAGTAATAAAAATAAAAGCTGGTTAGCTATTGGCCATTAGCCAGTTTGCCCTCTTCTAACGTAAAGAGGGCAAACTAGCCAACCAGCTAACTAGCAATTCATTTCTAAATAAATAATTCGGGATAACTTCACTTCTCTATCCCTTAGACTTTTAATATGCGTTTAGGTTTCCTCTGTTGGTTGCTACTGTTGTTTTGCCTTCCGGCAAATATAGTAGCTCAATCCCTCGCCGACAGCTTACTGGAAGTTCTGAATACACAACCCGTCGATACCCAACGCGTACATTTACTCAACGATCTTGGTTGGGAATATAAATACGATGACGCAGCCAAAGCCCGTCAATATCTACAAGAATCTATTACTCTTTCTGAAAAAATAAATTTTAAAAAAGGTGCTGCCCAAGCCTTTAATAATCTAGGTGTCGTGGCCACTATTCAAGGCGATATAGACCAAGCCTTGATTAATTACGAACGTGCCTTATCACTACGTCAGGAGCTAAATGATCAAAAAGGTGTTGCCTCTCTCTACAACAATCTCGGGAATTTACAGGAAGAAAAAGGAGATTATTTAGGCGCATTAGAAAACCTCCAACAGTCTCTTGCCATTCGTCAACAGCTAAAAGATACTCAACGAATGGCTCGGGTACTCTATAATATCAGTTATGTCCACGAGCGAATGGGCAACTATCCAGAAGCATTAGACTATGTACTTCGTCATCTTGAATTTCTAAAAGGGACCGAAGATGGTTATAGTCTTTTCAATGCTTATACTCTTTTAGGTAATATCAATGTAGAATTAGAAATCTATAACGAAGCGCTCAATTATTACCAACAAGCACGCACCATCGCAGAAGAGATTGGAGAGGATTATGAACTCGCCATCGCTTATAATAACCTAGGAAATATGCTAGATGATCTAGCAGAGCAAGATTACAAAGATGAAAAATACGCTGTAGCGCGCCCTCGATTCTCTCAAGCATTGGGGTATTTAGAACGTGCATTATCCATCTACCAAAAAACAGAAGATCAAGAAGGCGCAGGCAACACCAATAATAATCTTGGAGTAGTTTATAAAAATTTAGGAAGTTATTTTTTAGAATTAGAAGAACAAGACTCTGCCAATATTTATCTTAATCGTTCCTTATCTTTTTTAAGCAAAGCACTCTCTATTCATCAAACACTTAATAATCGAAAAGGAATCATCGAAACCTATAATGGATTTGGAGACGTTTATCGACGATTGGGAGAAACAGAAAAGGCCTTAAATTATACCAAAGATTATCTTGATTTAGCCGTTGAGATGGATGATCAAAAGTTTATTCAAAAAGCATATAAAGATTTATCACGGGTTTATGCAGATTTAAAAAAATATAAAAAAGCGTATAAGTTTAGAAAAAAATATGACGAAACGCGCTACGAGCGATTAAGTGAAGACATTGTCCAACAAAATGCCAGACGTCAAGCCATTTTTGGAGATTATCAGGTACAACTAGAAAATGAGCGACAAGAAAAAGCGCTAGTTGCTCAAGAAGCACAACTAGAACGTACTACCCTTTTCAGAAATTCGCTGATCATCGGTGCTTTAGGATTATTGGCCATCGCGCTTCTAATTTTTAATCGTTATCGAATAAAATCAAAGGCAAACCAAGAATTAGCAGAGAAAAATAATATCATTGAACAAGAGAAAAAAAGGAGTGATGACCTACTTTTAAACATCTTGCCAGCTGAAACTGCACGAGAATTAAAGGAAAATGGTAAGGCAAAAGCCAAACAATATGGCTCAGTTACAGTTTTATTTTCCGACATTGTATCGTTTACGCAAATTGCCGAAGCGTTCTCTGCCACGGAATTAGTGACTTTATTGGACGATTGCTTTCGTGGATTTGACAAAATTGCACTTAAATACGGTATTGAAAAAATAAAAACCATTGGTGATGCGTATATGTGTGTAGGTGGTCTTCCGGTTCCTAATCAAACCCACGCTTATGATGTAGTGAGTGCAGGAATCGAAATGCAGGCGTTTATAAAAAATTATAATCAAACCCTGAAAAAACGTGGATTATCTGAGCTGGCAATTCGGATTGGAATACATACAGGGCCAGTGGTAGCTGGAATTGTAGGAAGCACAAAGTTTGCGTATGATATTTGGGGAGATACTGTTAACTTGGCAGCTAGAATGGAATCTGGAGGAGCAGCTGGCCAAGTAAACATTTCTCGAACAACTTATGAAGCAGTAAAAGACCGATTTTTATTTGAAGAACGAGGAAAAATTGAAGTAAAAAATAAAGGAGCCATTGAAATGTATTTCGTTGATTCCAAGACATGAAACGGCATAAAAAATGTTAGTAAACTAAATTGATGGATTATTCCGCTAGTAAAGATTTTATTTTAGGTATGTTAGAAAGGGATTTGTCACCCGATCTATATTATCATGGTTTGCACCACACGCTTGACGTGCTAGCAACCGCAGAATTTTTATGCGTAGAAGAAAACATCAATGCACCTGCCAATCAAAGGATGTCAAGAAAACATCCAGAATTGGGAAGGGGATCGAAGATGCGGCTATTCGAAACAAACGAAAATGTGTGGTCTGTCACTTGTATCATAAACGTACGCTCTGTTTGCTCTGTCTGCTCAGCTTGCTTTG
>CALKJE010000134.1 GCA_937995675.1 uncultured Saprospiraceae bacterium | reverse complement strand
CTCGACGACCATCTAAGTGATTGATCACCACGTCTCCTCTTTCTATTTCATAATTGGCAATCTCTGCCAACGGTACTCGACCTCCAGAAGGCGTAACAATTCGCATTCTATCCAAATCGGTGATACTGCTACGATTGGTTCGATCATATCGCACCCAGACCCGAATCTCGTCTCTACCCCGTTGAAAACGTTGTACAGCAGCACCAAAAAATCCAGATCGAACTTGAGACATGACTCCATTCAGGGTGAGTCCTAAGAGGTAAGCATTTTCTTTAAGTTTGATTCTAATTTCTTTGATACCTGCTGGATCATTGTCTGTCACATC
Organism: uncultured Saprospiraceae bacterium; assembly: GCA_937995675.1. Classification (GTDB taxonomy): domain Bacteria; phylum Bacteroidota; class Bacteroidia; order Chitinophagales; family Saprospiraceae; genus JALZUU01. The sequence goes on along the minus strand of CALKJE010000134.1, from coordinate 2,636 downwards.
GGCCAAGCGAGGATTCGAGCGAAAGGCCGCCTTTAAATCTTCTTTGGCTTGTTTGAGTTCGCCAATATTATTTCCAATCAAAGAAACCGAAACGGGTTTCCCACCAAAAGCATTTCCTGATCCATAAACAACACTTTCCGCTTCGTAGATCGGTCCTACTTTTTCTCGAATCGCATTGGAAACTGCAGAGGCTGGAATATCTCGATTCTCTCCTGGTAGAAGATTTAAAATTAGGGAAGCACTTGAAGAACCAGGGCCCAAACGACGAACGGTATTTTCTACAATTTCTAAACTATCTCCGTCACTCAATTCTTTATTGACTTCCCATGCATGATTCTCGATCACCGTAATCAAGGAATCGGTAATTTCTTCACTCGTTCCTTGAGGTAGTTTTAGATTAATCGCAATCCGATCTGAAGCTACCGTTGGGAAAAAAGTAAATCGAATAATTCCTCCTTCCATCGCTCCCAGCGTAACTAAAAACAAGGCAATTGGTATAGCGAAACCAAAGATTTGATAATTTAAAACAAACCGTAAAACAGGTACATAAATCGTATCTCGAATCCAGCTAATCATTTTATCAGCCCAGATATTTAAGATAAAGGGTTTAGATTTTCGATCCAATGCTCTGGAATGTGCTAAGTGCGCAGGTAGAATTAAGAAAGCTTCTATCAATGAAATCAATAAAATAATTCCTACTACTTTAGCAATCTGTCCAAAGAAGGAACCTAGTCTTTCTGGTAAGAATATAAAAGTAGAAAATGCAATCACGGTCGTTAAAATCGCCGCAATAATCGGAGGCATTACTTGCATGGTTCCATCGATGGCGGCTTGTACTTTTGATTTACCACTTTCATATTGGTCATAGATGTTTTCGGCAATCACAATTCCATCATCTACTAAAATTCCAATCACAATGATCATCCCAAATAATGAAATTACATTGATGGTCATAAAACTTGGTGCAAAAATAAATAGACCTAAAAATGAAAAAGGTAATCCAACGGCTACCCAAAATGCAATACTTGGTTTTAGAAAAATAGATAAAAACAACAGTACCAAAAAGATTCCAACGATCCCATTTTCAATCAAAAGATTTTGTCGATTGTTAAGTGCAATGGAAGAATCAGAACTGACATTTAATTTGATAACCTCATTTTTTTCATTATAATCATCAATATATTCTTTGATTTTTTCAGTGGCATAAAGTAGGTCTTCATTATTGGTGGTACTGACGGAAATTTGCACAGCCGGATTACCATTAAAACTCACTCGATCTGGAACTTCCGACCATTTATCACGCACGGTAGCTACATCACGCAATCGAACAACCTGTCCAGAATTACTCGCTTTGACCACAATATAATCCAACTCATCTCCGAAATAAGAACGGTTATTTGCACGAATTAAATACTCTTCCGTTTCGGTTTTGATATTTCCTCCGGTGGTGATGAGGTTAGAATTTCTGACGGCAGCGGCGACTTCCGTAAAAGTTAAATTGAACGCCAATAGATCATTTTCTCGTACCGCAATTTCAATTTCCTCATCTGGAAAACCACTTAAAGTTACCTGAGAAATATTTGGAATCGCACGAATATCATCTTCTACTTTTCGAGCTACGCCTTTCAAGGTTCCTAATGGCAATCCCTCCCCACTAATGGTAAATTGAATGGCTTGATTGATATTTTCTTGTTTAGAAATTACGGGCGGCTCCATGTCCACTGGAAAGGAAGGTACTCTATCTACCGCATTTTTTACATTGGCTAGCACGATATCAATATCCGCTCCTTCTTCAATTTCTACCGTGATGGTCGCAGCATTTTCTTGAGAAGCAGAAGTAACTCGATCAATATTTACCAATCCTCTTAAATTGTCTTCTACTTTTAAAACAACTCCTTCTTCGATTTCAGCAGGCGATGCCCCCGGATAAACAATATTAATAAAAATCAATTTAGAATCTTCCAACGGAAAGAAAGAAGACTTGGTTTGTTGTAAACCAAGATACCCAAAGATCGCTACCGAAAACATGATTACGTTTACAGCTACCGGATATTTTATAAAAAAAGAAAGAAAATTTTTCATGTCCGTTTTTTGTTACACTTCGCATTTAATAACCCCTGACCCACATTCACATTCACATTCACATTCTAATCCTAATTCACATTCTCAAATCGTTTCACCCTCATTCCATCATAAGCTCCAGGTAGCATTCGTTCTAAAATTTCCGTTCCATCCGGTAAGCCACGAACCACCGCAGTTTTTTCTGTAAAGTGCACTGGTTCAATTTCTGTCAACTTCAGCATATCATTTTCAAGGACAAATAGTTTTTTATTTTCAACGATTAATTTACGCGATACCTCAAACGTATTTTCTTCCTCCTTCGCCGTCAACCTCGCTTCCAGATACATTCCTTCTCTTAGCCCTCTGCCGTTGACCCGAATAAATGCTTGAATCGTTTGCGTATTTGGATCCACGAGACTATTTAATCGACTCACGCTCCCCTTCCAAGTATTGGTTCGTTCGACATTATTTAGTGTAACCGTATTGCCAACTTTAAGTAAATCTACATAGCTAGAATTGACCGCCACTTCTAATTCATAAATACTAGGATTGATAAACTCTCCTAATTTTTGACC
>CALKJE010000133.1 GCA_937995675.1 uncultured Saprospiraceae bacterium | reverse complement strand
AAAGTGGCAACCTAGAAAAAATCGAAAGCTATATGAATAGTGTCGGTAGGTCGGAACGTACCAATGCAATTGTGGAGCCTAAGCTTTCTCTCCAGTGGTATGTAGATATGAAGACCATCGTTGGGCCTGCACTAAAAGCCGTAAAAGAGGATACAATAGCGTTTCATCCAGAGAAGTATAAGAATACCTACAACCATTGGATGGAAAATATAAGAGACTGGTGTATTTCTCGTCAGCTATGGTGGGGACAACGAATTCCTGCTTACTACGTTGGTGATGAAATTATCGTAGCTCCAACGCCCGAAGAAGCACTAAAACAAGCAAAAGAGGTAACTGGAAATAAGGACTTGACTGCGAATGATTTACGTCAAGATGAGGATGTATTAGATACCTGGTTTTCTAGCTGGCTTTGGCCAATGTCGGTTTTTGATGGGTTTGAAAGCAAAGAAGAACTTGCATACTATTATCCGACCAATGTATTGGTAACGGGCTGGGATATTATTTTCCTATGGGTAGCTCGAATGATTATGGCGGGCTATGAATATTCAGAAGAATTACTTGGTACGGACCATATTAAAAAGCATGGTAAATTCCCATTTGCGGATGTTTATTTTACCGGAATGGTAAGAGATAGTAAGCGTCGTAAGATGTCTAAGTCCTTGGGGAATTCTCCAGAGGCTTTGGAGTTGATCGAGCGTTACGGTGCGGACGGAGTTCGATTTGGAATGTTGTCAAGTGGCGCAGCTGGTAATGATATTATTTTTGATGCACCACAAGATCCAGAAACCAAAAAGACATTAAGTGAAAGTGCGAAATGTCAGCAGGGTAAGAACTTCTGTAATAAAATGTGGAATGGCCTTAAGATGCTTCGTGGTTTAGAAATTACTAAGAAGCAACAGTCAGACGAGATTGAAAAGGTTAATCAACTGGCGATGCAATGGATCGAAGAAAAATACGAGGAGACGCTAACGCAGTTAGAACGACAATATGAGACTTATCGTTTGTCAGATTCCTTAATGACTTTGTATAATTTTATTTGGAATGATTTCTTTAGTGAATATTTAGAATTGATTAAGCCAGCTTATGCAAAAAATGCGGAGGGTGAAAATAAGCAATTGCCATTATCGCAAACGGCTTATGATCATGCGATAGATATGTATGAAAAAATCATGACGGTGCTACATCCGTTTATGCCTTTTATTACAGAAGAAATCTGGCACCAGCTACGTGAAAGAAAAGCAGGGGAGGATTGTATCGTAAGTACTTATCCAAAAGCCAAAGCCTTTGATGCGTCTTTAATAAATAAGGTGGATGCGGCGATTGCCGTAATTTCTAAGGTTCGTTCTTATCGAAGTGAGCGTGGAATTAAAGCGCATTTACCACTGAAATTATTTGTAAAAAATACAGAAGGTGCACAAGCACTCTTAGCAGAAGCTGGACTAAAAGAAGCCATTGCAAAGCGAGCAGCGATTAAAGAATTCACCGTAACGGATTCTAAAGATATTCCTGATACCGTTTCTTTCGTAATTGGAACAGAACAGTTTTTCCTAGAACTACCAGCTACTTCGATTGATACGGCTGCAGAACTAGAAAAAGCAAAAGCAGAATTGGCTCGACTAACTGGAATGGAAAAGGGATTAATGAAAAAATTAGGAAACGAACGTTTTGTCAATAATGCTCCTCCACAAGTAGTTGCGCTAGAAAAGAAAAAATTAGCAGATACACAAGCAAAGATGGCCATCGCGAAAGAGGTAATTCAAAAATTAGGGTAGGTATTAATTAATAATTTTTTAATGAATAATTAATAATGTCCTCGATCGTGTTTAGCATTTTGTAAAATTTATAATTTTAAATAATTAGAGTTTACGATTGAAGAGAATTACGATTGGATGTCTTCCGAAACAAGTTCGGAACAAGTCCTGCTCCTTCCAAAATAAGTCTGGAACAAGTTCTGCGCGAGAAAACACTAAAAAAATATTACGCTAAAAAAAGTTAAACTTAACTGACCAATAAAATTCAAAAAAAATGAAAAAAGTTCTAAAATGGTTCGTCATCCTATTGGTCGTTTTAATTGGAATAGTAGCTATTGCTGGTTTTCTATTACACGAATCGAAGCCTGAAGGAAAACCCTCTCCTCAAGCCGATGCTATTGCTCAAAAAATGATGGCCGCAGTAGACCAAGCTGCTTGGGATACCACTGCTATTCTTAGCTGGGATTTCGCTGGTCGACAACAATACCTTTGGGACAAAGAACGAAATTTTGTCAAAGTGATGTGGGGAGAGAATACCGTATTCCTTCACACAAAAAGCGTTACTGGGAAAGCATTTAAAAATGGAGTAGAGCTATCGGGTAACGAGGCAAATAGTGCTATTCAAATGGCTTGGAGACATTTCTGTAATGATTCTTTTTGGTTGAATGCAGTTGTAAAAGCCTTTGATCCTGGAACAAGTCGAAGTATGGTGAAAACCAAAGATGGAAAAGAGGCTATGATGGTTAGTTATGCTTCAGGAGGCGTAACGCCGGGCGATGCTTATGCTTGGATTTTGGATGAAAATGGTTTGCCGACTAGTTATAAAATGTGGGTTAGTATTATTCCAATTGGTGGAGTAGAATTCACTTGGGAAAAATGGATCACCTTAGATACCGGAGCGAAGATCGCGACCTTGCATAAGAGTGCTGTTTTTGATTTAGAGATGCGAGATGTAAAGGGAGCGGCTAGTTTAGAAGCTTATGGGTTGACGGAAGATCCGTTTGGTATTTTACTTAAATAGGGTAGTGAATAGCTTTTTGATCAATCAATAATAACTCTTCTTCTTTATATTTTTTTTACAAAATAGGCGCATTGGTCACTTAGCAAAAACGCGAAAGTAGCCGCGGGATTTGTACTAGGTTTTCTATTTACTTAGGTTTTGAAACATATAAATAGAATTCTCGACATCCTATCCAACTCAAAACTCAAAACTCAAAACTCAAAACTTCCACTGATAGGAACTAATCCAATCCTCCTCACGTTCTTTTGACATAACAACCTTTTACCTTTTATATTATGTCAGAATTATTAAAAGCATTTGACTGCTATGGCGATTTTCAGCGTGATCTTTATTTTACTGTAAAGTATGATACCTTTGGTTCTTGTTTAGAATTCGATACACCATT
>CALKJE010000132.1 GCA_937995675.1 uncultured Saprospiraceae bacterium | reverse complement strand
ATGTAACCAGTGTCTACAATCTTTTCCGTAGTGAAAATGTAGATATGAGACTGAGTGTACCTAAAGAATCCTTTGTGGTTTTTGCTGATAAAAATCACTTGGTACGGGTATTTAATAATCTAATTAAAAATGCCATCCAGGCCATACCGGAAGATCGCAATGGCGTTATTACCGTTTCGCTTTATAAGCAAGATGATGAAGTCGCGATTGTCTGTGTCCACGATAATGGATCAGGTATTTCTGATGATAAAAAGAATAAAGTATTTGTTCCTAACTTCACTACCAAGAATTCTGGAACAGGTCTAGGTCTCGCTATTTCTAAAAACATCATTGAATCCGTTAATGGTAGAATTTGGTTTGAAACAGAAGTGGGCGTAGGTACTAAGTTCTTTGTTGAACTTCCTATCGTAGAAATAAAAGAGCCAGAGTATATACCTGAATATTAGTACTGGTTTGAGGTTTCGTTAACTAGTTGTTTATGCCCAAAGCACTAAATTTCTATGTACTTAAAGGTGCGTTTTTTTTCAAGCGCAAGCGCAAAATCAATTTCAAAATCAAACACTTCTATCGTATTTTCTTAACTCACTACCTTTTCTATCATTCTATCTAGCTACAATCGGAAAATCTCACAGAATCATAAAAATTTAGATAAGCTTTTAAACAAGTTTTCTATCTTCGTGGTTATTAGTATCTAGAATGGAAAACTCAAAAATTTGTATCATCGGAGCCGGAATTGGCGGATTGTCAACGGCTATTCGTCTCGCAACTGCGGGTCATCAAGTAACCGCTTACGAAGCCAATAGCTATCCTGGTGGAAAACTTACCGAACTCCAAGTAGGCGATTTTCGATTTGATGCGGGCCCCTCGTTATTTACCATGCCTTCTTATATCGAATCTTTATTTTCTCTCGCAAAAAAAGATATTAACAATTATTTCCAATACGACCAACTTGATATTATCTGCCATTATTTTTGGGAAGATGGTACGCGGCTAAAGGCTTACGCGGATGCGAAAGCATTTGCCCAAGAAGTAGAAAACCAATTAGGTGTTCCAGCTAAAGAGGTTACCAATACGCTGGCAGCTAGCGCAAAAAAATATCACCTCACCGGTACTACCTTTTTAGAAAAATCACTACATAAATCAAGTACTTGGTTTAGTTCAGAAGTAGCTCGTTCGCTCACCCAAATACCGATGTTGACGGGTGCTGTTTTTCAATCTATGCACAAAGACAATCAACGACGGCTAAGTCATCCAAAACTCGTTCAGCTCTTTGATCGTTTTGCTACCTACAATGGTTCCAATCCATACAAGGCTCCTGGGATGCTTAATATCATTCCGCATTTTGAACATAATATTGGAGCGTTTTTTCCAAAGGGAGGCATGCATAAAATTACCCTAGCACTCTATCAATTGGCTATTGACTTGGGCGTAAAATTTTATTTTAATCAAACCGTTGATAAAATTCAAGTCAAAGATAAAACAGCCGTCGGGATCGAAATCAATCACGAATATAAAGCTTACGATAAGGTTGTCAGCAATATGGATGTTTTTCCAACTTATAAAAAATTATTAGCTGATCAATCTCAGCCACACAAAACACTTGCTCAACCTCGTTCTACTTCTGCCTTGATTTTTTATTGGGGTATTAAAAAAGAATTTAAAGAATTGGGATTACATAATATTTTATTTAGTAAAAATTATCAACGAGAATTCGCTGCGCTAGACGCCGGAACGATTGATGAAGACCCGACTATTTATATTAATATTTCAAAAAAATATGTGCCAGCCGATGCACCAGAAGGATGTGAAAATTGGTTTACAATGATTAATGTTCCAGCTAACGATGGACAGGATTGGGAAACAATGATTGCAAAAGCACGAACAGATATGATCAAAAAAATAGATCGAACGCTGAATATAAACCTTAAAGAATTAATCGTCTGTGAATCCATTCTAGATCCTCGTAGTATCGAAAGTAAAACTGCTTCTTATCAAGGTGCCTTATACGGAACAAATTCAAATAATATTTTTGCGGCATTTTTGCGGCATCCTAATTTTACCAAAAAAATAAAAGACCTATATTTTTGTGGTGGTAGTGTTCATCCTGGTGGCGGCATTCCGTTATGCTTATTATCTGGAAAAATAGTTAGTGAATTAATTCAAGCATCTTGAAATCAAAAAACACCTTGGCCAGTTTTATTTTGGTCGTCGTTTATATCGTCGGAATAATCGGAATCGCCTATAATGTTGATGAGCGGTTTGTACTATTGACGCCCATCAATCTACTATTATCATTGGGATTGGCTTTCTGGACGCACCCCGGGCAGTATTCTCCACTTTGGAAACTAGCAGCGATATGCTTTTTTACAGGGATTTTAGTTGAAATAGCAGGCGTACAAACAGGGTTGATCTTTGGCGATTACCAGTACGGTCGTGTCTTGGGACCTAAAGTCTGGGGAACGCCATTGATGATTGGCGTTAATTGGGCCATGCTGGTATATTGTGCGGGATCTGTGGTTAATCGTCTCATTCCAGACCTAAATATCTGGATAAAAGCAGCTTTGGGGGCAATGTTAATGACCCTTTTAGACGTTTTAATAGAACCTGTAGCGATGGAGCTTGACTTTTGGAATTGGGAAAATAATATCATTCCTTTACAGAATTATATTGCTTGGTTTTTTGTAGCTTTACCCTTGTTGGTAGCTTATTTTAAATTGCTAGGAAAAACTTCCAACAAAGTAGCTATCCTACTGTTTATACTACAGTTTTTGTTTTTTGGAATTTTACAACTATGACGGCTTTACTTTATACTTTTATCGTTCTAGCGACTGTAGCAACTATGGAATTTGTAGCATGGTTTGCACACAAATATGTCATGCATGGCATTCTTTGGAGTTGGCATGAGGACCATCACAATCCACACGATAACGAAGGCTTTTTTGAAAAAAATGATCTTTTCTTTATGGTCTTTGCCATTCCCAGCGCGCTTTCCTATATCATTGGTTCGCTCCCTGAATATCGTTGGTTATTTTTCGTAGGCGTTGGAATTTCCATCTATGGTTTAATCTACTTTTTAATCCATGATGTTTATATCCACCAACGTTTTAAATGGTTTCGTCAATTAGATAATAAATATTCTAGAGCCATCTTGCGAGCACATGGTGCGCATCACGCTGTACAAACAAAAGAGGATTGCGAATCGTTTGGTCTTTTAGTAGTCAATAAAAAATATTTCGGCAAACGTGTCAATAGAAAACAATCTCGCTAAACCGTTTACTAACTACTCCCCAACTTTCAAACATACTTACTAACATTTTATCCTTAGAATTCTGCAATGGACTCAGAAGAATTAACACAATTAAGAGCAGCCATTGCTGGCTCTCCTGACAATATCCCTTTACAAAAATTATTTGCGCAAGCCCTTCTTCGTCATCAAAAATATGAAGAAGCGGAAGCGACTTATAAAAATATTCTACGTACTAGCCCGGACGACCTTGCTGTAAAACTCGGTCTCGCTACCGCTTTTTGTGGACTATCAAAAACTTCTACTGGACTGGTGATCATCGAAGAAATGATGAGTAACCCAAAACCACCTGTTCGTACTTGGCTCGTCTATGCAAAATTATTATTGCAAGCTGGCAATGGATCAGAAGCTAGAGATGCTTATGAAAAAGCAGTAATGTTAGATCCAAATCTAAAAGACGCATTTCTAGAATCAGAAATAAATCTACTTGAACAAAAAGGACAGGAACCTCAAAAAATAAAACTGGGAGGAGAAGATTCATCAGAAGGTAAAGAAGAAACGACCATTGATATTGAAAAACCGTCAACCAATTTTTCGCAGGTCGGTGGAATGGATAAGGTGAAGGAAGAAATTAGCATGAAAATTATTCATCCTCTTGCTCACCCTGAAATTTATAAAGCCTACGGGAAAAAAATAGGTGGAGGAATTCTTTTATACGGACCTCCAGGATGTGGAAAAACGCACCTCGCGCGAGCAACTGCTGGAGAAGTGCAATCGAATTTTATTCCTGTTGGCATCAGTGATATTCTAGATTTATATTTAGGACAGAGTGAGCGAAATTTACATGCGATCTTTGAAAAAGCACGACGCTTAAAACCTGCCGTTTTATTTTTTGACGAAGCAGATGCCCTTGGTGCGAATCGTACCGATATGCGTCAAAGTGCCGGTAGACATTTGATCAATCAATTTTTATCTGAATTAGATGGAATCGAATATGATAATGAAGGTGTTTTAATTCTAGCGGCTACCAATACACCTTGGCATCTCGATCCTGCTTTTCGTCGACCGGGAAGATTTGATCGAATCATTTTTGTTCCACCACCGGACGAAGGAGCACGAGCCGCTATTTTAAAAATACATTTAGCCAATAAGCCAACTCAAAATATTGACTACGATCAGATTGCTCGTCAAACTAAAGACTTTTCTGGAGCTGATTTACAAGCAGTCATTGATCGAGCGATTGAACAAAAACTGACGGCGGCCATGCAAGCTGGTGTTCCACAACCGTTGACGACCGCTGACCTTTTACAAGCAGCTAAACTACAAAAGCCCACGACAAAAGAATGGTTTAATACCGCTAAAAACTATGCACTATTTTCTAACGAAAGTGGTTTATACGATGACATTCTAACCTACTTAAATCTAAAAAAATGATTGGGTCTCCACATATTCGACGGGCTCAATTACTGATTGGGCAAGACCGCTACGGAGAAGCAGAAAAAGAAATAGGGTTGGCTTTACAGCAAAACCCTGAGAATCCGTTTGCACTCGCCATGCTGTCAGAATGTTACTTAGAAAATGATCGACGACCGGAAGCACTGGACTTGGCGAGACAAGCAGTTGCCGGTGCACCACATATCGGTTATTTTTATCATCATCTAGCACGTGCTCAATTTTTCAATAAACAAGTCGATGCTTGCAAAGAGACGATTCTAGAAGGTTTGCGAATCAACCCAAACGATGCGGATTTCTTTCTACTTTCTTCTCAAATAGAATTTTATTTAGAAAATTGGGAGGCTAGTTTAAAATCTGCTGATCAAGGGTTGACGATTGATCCAGAAAATATTAATCTGATTAATCAACGAACACAAGCGCTGGTAAAATTGAATCGAAAATCTGAAGCGGCCAACTCGATTGATTTTGCCTTGAGTCGTTCACCAGAAAATGCCTTGTCTCATTCCAACCGTGGATGGGTGGCAATTGAGCAGGACGATTATGAAAAAGCCGTCACTCATTTTAAGGAATCACTTCGGTTAGATCCGACGAATGAGTATACTCGATCTGGACTAAAAGAAGCCATCAAAGCCAAAAATATTTTATACCGCTATGTGCTAAAATATTTTTTGTGGATGAACAAACTCCAATCAAAAGCTAGGTGGTATTTTCTAATCGGTATTTATGCGTTTTATCATTTTGTACTTTTTATTTCTGATACTTTTCCAGTATTAGCCACGATTCTGACACCTGTAATTGTCTTATATGTTTTGATGGCTTTCTCTTCATGGATTGCTATGCCGATCTCCAATGCTTTTTTACGTTTTCATCCTTTGGGAAAACACGCCATGACTGAAGACGAATTGAAAGCTTCTTCTGTTGTCAGCTTTTTACTGATTGGTGGAATCATTTCAGTAATAAGTTTTTATTTATTGGGAAATAGTTTTGAGCTTACAGATGAAGGACTTTTCGTGACAGAAGGAGGTGAAACGCTCTTTTTTCTAAGTATGACTTTGATCTTTTTAATGATCCCTGTTGGAGGCTTTTTTAAAACACTACCGGGCAGTAAATCCCGTAAACAACTCGGTTGGGGCTTGGGTCTCTTGTGCTTTTTCGGAATTGCTGGTATCTTTACACAAGCAGAACTCTTTGTTAATGCTTTCTTTATCGGCATTTTGCTCTTTAGCTTAGGAGCTAATTATGTGCTGAGTAAGGATGCTAAGGCGATATAGATTTGAACTAAAACTTTACTGTTTTTTGAATAATGAATATTCAATATTCACATCAAGTAAGGACCAACAATAGGTTATCTGACCATCTTTATTTTAAAATCTAGTGGTTAATTATTCTATTAAATGGTGATATTGAAGCAGTAAAGTAAATCTGAGCGCTTATCTAAATTTGCAAGCTCTAAGGAGTAAGCACTCTTTAAAACGAAATACTATGGCAATCGACAATCCATTACTAGACAAAGTCAATCGAACGTTAAGTCTCGAACTTCCTGAGGCCCACTCTATCGATGAATATTTGGATATGATCCTTCCGGAAATAAAAATGCATAGTGAAGATTTACGGGAGCGAGAATTCTATATCGATAAACGATGGTTAGAGATTAGCGACAAAGATGATTTCCACGAATCTGTTTTACATATCTTTCGAGACGACGACGAATACCTTTTATCCATTGATGGTAATATCAACACCGGCGTCTGGCGTACCTTACCTAAATCTAATACGATTATCATCGATCAAGTAGATGGCGATGTGGTGATCAAAAGTGAATTATATGATCTGGCGTTTTTGAATAAAGATTTCTTTGTTCTAAAAAAACATGGTGACCAAAAACGCATCGGAAAAACGAAGTATCGTTTGTTCGGTCGAGAAGCACATGTAAGAAAATTTGTCTGGCGAGATGCGATCGAATCGCTTTATAATTTACATCGTAATAATGGTCAGTATGTTGGTGTAATGGTGGCTGTCGGTGTGGTGGTGTTGATTTTGGTGTTATTGTCTTTTTATTAAGAAATTACTCCTGAATAATTTTTATAGCTCGCCTTATCTTACTATTTTTAGTACTTTAGGCGAACTATAATATTATTTAAAAAAATTAGTAGTGATACATTTTACTGGAAGAGATAAAGAAAAGGCAGTATTAGTGGATGCTTATGGCTCTTATGAGTCTGAAATGGTAGCGCTATTTGGACGCAGAAGAGTGGGTAAAACCTTTTTAGTTCGAACTAATGTTAATTGATCGAAATGATGCGGTTATAAATCTTTGTGAAATTAAATTTTATAACGACCAGTTTATTCTCACAAAAGCTTACGCCGAAAAACTTCGACAAAAACGCAGTATTTTTAAGGCCATTTCCAAAACTAAAAAACAAATTTTTATTACGCTTATTAGTACTTTTGGAATCGTAGAAAACAAACACACCTCCAGTCTCATTGACAACACTATAAACCTAGATGCCTTATTTCAAAAGTTACCTTAAAATTGTTACGTACTATATTCTATATACACTTCGCATTTTATAAATCTCTATTTCTAAACAACCGGGGCCGCCTCCAATTCTTTTTCGTAATAAGTCGTCGCATCTTTTAACAGCATTTCCATTTTTTCCCGTTCTGCTTGCGTTCGATTTTCATCCCATTTTAAATAATTTTTCATATCCATCAAAACCAAATCCAACGCCGGAGGAATACTTTCAATATCAAAATATAAACGTCCCGTTCGTCTTACCAACAAATCATCCACACTATTAACCAACTCGTGGTGAACACCAAACCAAGTCTCTGCTCGAAGCAATGCGATCTCAGCCGTATCTGAGTTATATTCCTTCATTTTTGCTAAAATAATCTCCGCTTGTTTACCATAAGTAGTCACCAAGTACCAACCGTAGTAAGGAATCAGTCCGAGATCTTTTACTTTATTTTCTAAGGTTTGAATATAAGCTTCTACCTCTTTGGCATTTTTTAAATTATCTGCCGTCAGCGGAATATCTTTAGTAGGACAAGGACCGTATGGTGTTGGCAATTGCTCATCCACTAGATCTACAATTCGTTGCGCCATTTTCCGATAGCCAGTTAGTTTCCCACCCGCGATAGAAATCAATCCAGTATCCGAAACAAAAATCTCATCTTTACGAGAAAGCTCAGAAGGTGATTTTCCATCTTCGTGAATCAACGGGCGAAGTCCTGCCCAGTTAGAAATAATATCATTTTTATCCACCTTCACCGTCGGCAAAGCATGATTGACGGCATTCAATAAATAAATTGCATCATCTTTGGTCGCTACTACCCTATTTAAATCTCCGGTATAATTGGTATCGGTCGTTCCCACATAAGTTACCTTCCCACGCGGAATCGCAAATACCATTCGTCCGTCTGGAACATCAAAATAAAGCGTATGCTTTAAAGGAATTTTATGATGTGGAAAAACGATGTGTACCCCCTTTGTCAGGTGTAACCTTTTGCCAGATAGAGATTTATTTTTCTTACGCAATTTATCAACCCACGGACCACTGGCCGAAACCACTCTTTTCGCTTTGATCTCAAAACGGTCGTTGGTTAAATTATCTTGAACCGAAGCACCAGAAACTTTTCCATCATCGTCATAGGTGAAATCTAACGCCTGCATATAATTTAACGCCAAGGCTCCTTTACTAGCTGCGGTCTTTAACAATTCAATCGTCAATCGCGCATCGTCTGTTCGATATTCCGCATAGAATCCACCACCTTTTAAAATCGAATCATCTAAAAGTGGCTCGTATTTTAGTGCCTGTTCTTTAGAAAGCATTTTCCGTCGGTCATCTCCTTTTACCTGTGCCAATACATCGTACACCCAAAGGCCAAAAGAAGTACTCCAGTAACCGTAAGTTCCGTTTTTGATCAGCGGCATCAACATCTTTTCTGGTAATACCAGATGTGGCGCTAGGCGATGAACAATCGCTCGCTCGGTTCCCGTCTCCCGTACCAAAGCAATATCTAATTGTTTTAGATAGCGCAATCCACCGTGGATCAATTTGGTTGATTTACTACTCGTCCCAGAGGCAAAATCTCTTTTTTCTACCAAGGCTGTTTTTAATCCTCTAGCTGCCGCATCCAATGCAATACCTGCACCAGTAGCACCTCCTCCGATGACCAATAAATCAAATTCCTGCGACTGCATGGATTGAATCGTTTCATTACGATGAAGAGAAGACGTTGAAGTATTCATAATAGAAAATTTAGTAAAAAAGAACTGTGCTATCCTGTGCTACCCATATAATAAACGAAAAATAAGCAAGAACGTTTAAAAACCAATAAAAAAAAGGGCATATTATTGCTAATATCCCCTTTTCCGTATGTAGCGCTTAAATTCTGATTAAGCTTTAGCTAATTTTAGTGCTTTGATCATTGTTTCTCCGATCGTAGCAGGAGAGTTTACAACGTGAATACCACATGCTTCCATGATTTTCATCTTGGCAGCTGCTGTATCATCTTCTCCACCAATAATCGCTCCAGCGTGTCCCATCGTACGACCTTCAGGAGCCGTTTGTCCAGCGATAAAACCGACTACAGGTTTAGTACCATGTGCTTTGATCCAACGAGCAGCGTCTGCTTCCATGTTACCACCAATTTCTCCAATCATTACGATTCCTTCTGTATCAGGATCATTCATCAATAGTTCTACCGCTTCTTTAGTAGTCGTACCGATAATTGGATCACCACCAATACCGATGCAAGTAGATTGTCCTAGACCAGCTTTAGTAATTTGATCTACTGCTTCGTAAGTAAGGGTACCAGAACGGCTAACGATTCCGATTTTTCCAGGATTGTGAATAAATCCAGGCATGATTCCAACTTTTGCTTCACCAGGTGTCATTACACCAGGACAGTTTGGTCCAACCAAGCGACAGTCTTTATCAGCAAGGTAAGCTTTTACCTTAACCATATCTTGAACTGGAATACCTTCCGTGATACAGATAATCACCTTGATTCCAGCTTCAGCAGCTTCCATGACTGCATCAGCAGCAAATTTAGGAGGTACAAAGATAATCGTTGTATCTGCGTTTGCCTTATCAACGGCCTCGGCTACGGTATTGAATACAGGCAATCCGAGGTGTGTTTGTCCTCCTTTACCAGGAGTTACTCCACCTACCACATTGGTCCCATACTCGATCATCTGCCCTGCGTGAAAAGATCCTTCTTTTCCCGTAAAACCTTGGACAATGATGTTAGAATTTTTGTTAACTAAAACTGACATATATTATGATTTTATTTAATTAGAGCCTATTCTTCTACAAATATAAAAATATCTTCGTCATCTTTTTGCATATAGTAATGCTCTCTGGCAAATTTTTCTTTATCGCGTTCGATATCAATTTTATCTGCCTTGGCTTCTTTGATTTTTTCCTCGTAATAGGCGCGATCCTCTTTTAGCCGTTCTTGGGTCGCTTGTAGCCTATATTGAGTTAAAATATCGTGTTTATCGAAAAAAACCATCCATGCTAAGAAGAGGATACTTACCATAAAGTATCGGTTTCTTGCCGGTGCTGGAATTCTATCCAGCAAGGGTTGAAATGGATTTTTTCGTTTCGCCATGATTAAATTTACGGACTGTACCACTAAGTGTGTCATTTTGCATCCCGCGCCTTGTATTCCTAAAGGAAGGCCAACACGCAAACACACTTTACCGGAACAAATCTCAAATTTACATTAATAATGCTTTACCAGGATAGATCGCTGCGTCTCCTAGTTCTTCTTCGATTCTTAATAATTGATTGTATTTAGCAATTCTATCAGAACGAGAAGCGGATCCAGTTTTGATTTGTCCAGTGTTTAATGCTACGGCCAAATCAGCAATAGTGGTATCTTCTGTTTCACCAGATCGGTGACTCATCACGCTCGTAAAACCGTTGCGAGTAGCAAGATTTACTGCTTGAATTGTTTCCGTTAAGGTACCAATTTGATTTACTTTAATTAGAATAGAATTAGCAGAGCTTTCTTCGATTCCTCTTTGTAGACGTTTGGTATTGGTAACGAATAAATCATCTCCTACTAATTGCACCCGATCTCCTAAAGTACCAGTTAGATTGCTCCAACCTTTCCAATCGTCTTCGTCTAGTCCATCTTCAATAGAGAAGATTGGATATTTATCACACCACTCTTTCCAGTAGCTAACCATCTGATCAGAAGTTAGTTTATCACCTGTAGATTGGTGGAAGTGATATTTCTTTTCTTTTTTATTCCAAAATTCAGAAGCTGCGGCATCCATGGCAATTACAACATCTTCTCCAGGTCGGAAGCCTGCTTTTTCGATTGCTTGAATAACGGTAATGATTGCTTCTTCATTAGATTTCATACTTGGTGCAAATCCACCTTCATCTCCTACGTTAGTAGAATATCCTTTTTTCTTTAGAACTGCTTTTAGGTGGTGAAAGATTTCAACGCCCATTCGTAGTCCATCAGAAAATCGTTCTGCTCCTACTGGCATTACCATAAATTCTTGAAAGTCGATACTGTTATCAGCGTGAGATCCACCATTCAAGATATTCATCATTGGCACTGGTAAAACGTGTGCACCAACACCACCAACGTAACGGTATAGAGACATATCGTTTTCTAAAGCAGCAGCTTTGGCACAAGCCAAAGAAACACCTAGAATCGCATTTGCTCCTAATTTCTTTTTGTTATGTGTTCCGTCTAAATCAATCATTAATTGATCGATGTAAATTTGATCAAAAACATCTACGCCCATCAATTGCTCACGGATCTGATCCTCTACATTTCGAACGGCTTTGGTTACGCCTTTTCCAAGATATAACTTCTTGTTTTTATCTCTTAATTCTACTGCTTCATATTTTCCAGTAGAGGCACCAGATGGAACTGCTGCTCGTCCTACTGCTCCGTACGCAGTAGTTACTTCTACTTCTACCGTAGGGTTACCACGAGAGTCAAGAATTTGTCGTGATCGGATGTCGATAATTTCGCTCATTGTTTTTCTTTTTTATAAGTTATTAAAACTTTTGGTCTTTCTACAAACGGATATAAAAAACGCTTGAGTGAAAATATTTGGTAAGGACAGTGGTTTTAAATTTTAATTTGATGGTTGTTCTACCGTGGTCATCATACTGATAAAATCATTAAATAGATATCGTGAATCGTGTGGACCAGGAGAAGCTTCTGGATGATATTGAACAGAGAAGGCTTTTTTAGCTTTCACTTTAATTCCTTCAATCGTTTGATCATTCAGATTAACATGGGTAATCTCTATTTTATCTTGGTTGGCTTCTAGTGCTTCTGGACTAACTCCAAAGCCATGGTTTTGACTCGTGATTTCACATTTGCCTGTTACTAGATTTTTTACCGGATGATTAATTCCTCGATGGCCGTTGTGCATTTTATACGTTGGAATATCCAATGCAAGTGCGAGTATCTGATGTCCGAGGCAAATTCCAAATAATGGTTTGTCTTCTGCCAAGACTGCTTTAACTACTTCTACGGCATATTTCATTGGGGCTGGATCTCCAGGGCCATTGGAAATAAAATAGCCATCAGGATTCCATTCCTTCATTTTTCCAAATGGTGTTTTCGCTGGAAATATTTTTAGGTAACATCCTCTTTCGACCATACAATTAAGGATACTCTTCTTAACCCCTAAGTCTAGTACGGCAACTTTCTTGTCCGCAGCTGGATCACCAAAAAAGTAAGGTTCTTTGGTAGTTACTTTGCTCGCTAGTTCTAGGCCTTCCATATTTGGTACCTTATCAAGCATTTTCTTTAGTTCCCCAATATCCGTAATCTCTGAAGAGATGATGGCGTTCATCGCACCTTTGTCTCGAATATGGCGAACGATTTCGCGAGTATCCACCTGGCAAATGCCAACCAATTCTTCTCGTTCAAAATATTCTTGAATAGACTGGTCTGCCTGTGGTCGAGAATACTCGTTGATATAATTTTTACAAACCAAACCTGCGATCGTAATTTGATCCGATTCAGTTTCTGAATTACGGGTTCCGTAATTTCCAATATGGGCATTGGTTGTCACCATTATTTGCCCAAAATAGGAAGGGTCTGTAAAGATCTCTTGGTAACCGGTCATTCCCGTGTTAAAGCAGATTTCTCCGGTAGTGGTGCCTATTTTTCCAGCAGATTTGCCGTAAAATGCTTTTCCATCTTCTAGTAGAAGTATCGTTGGTACTTGTTCTAATTCAGCCATGAATATGAAGTTTTCGCAAATATAAGCAAGTTTTAGGAAGGAAGAGAAGGGAATGGTGAGAAAGTGGCGATACTTTTACTTAGGTTAACGAAGGTTACCAGCGTAGTAGGCATAAATTGTTCTTTATTTAAAATTAGTTGCTCCAGATGCTTATTTTTCAACTTCAAAAGCCTGTCCGACGGAAGGCAGACAACTTCAACTTCAAGGGCAAAAGAAAAAGCTACTAAATGAGGAACAATACTTTTGAAAGGGAAATAATTCTACCATACAAGACTATCTACAAAATGAAAGAGAAGGTGATTCGGCAGGAAAACACGATAAAAGTGTTTGATTTTGAAATTGAAGTTGCGCTTGCGCTTGAATAAAATCATCTTATTGATTACATAGAATCTTAGGGCCTTCGTTTCTATAAATCTAGCCGATCAAGCTTATCTCCAATGACAAACGACTGCATTTCTTGGTCTAATGTTGAGAATCCTTCTTTGGTTACCATTCGTGAGATTTCGCCATTTTTTAGTAAATGAATTCTATCACAACAATCGCTTAGCGTAGAAAAGATATGAGATGAAATCAGAATGGTTTTTTGTTTGGCTTTTAGCTTTTTAATGATTTCAGAGATAATCATATTACTGTGAATATCAACACCATTGAAAGGTTCATCCAAGATGTATATTTCATTTTTTTGTAATAGAATACCCATCAGCGCCAGCTTTTTTTTCATTCCGGTAGAATAGGTCTCTGCGTATTGGTTGAGTGGGAGATCAAATATATTTTGCTCTTCAAAATTCTCTGTTTTAATTTTTCGAGCGACACAAAGTAATTTGAGATATTCCCAACCGGTGATTCGGGATAAAAAGATGGGGTTGGTAGGAAGAAATCCTACGCTTTCTTTTAAATCTTTTGCCTTAACCTCAATTCGTCCTTCATAGTTTTCCATTCCCGCAATACATTTAAAAAGGGTGGTTTTTCCCGCACCATTTTCACCAACCATACCTGCCACCTGACCGCTCGCTAATTCTAAATTTAGATTAGTAAGTATTTTTTTATTACCGTAGAATTTTGAGAGATTTATTATGTTTACCATCCGAGTATTGTGACTAATCTACGTTTTGCTTGAATATAAAAAATAGGAATAATTATGATTAATAAAGGTGGAAATAATATACTGATTCCATAAAAAATTCCATGAGCGATATTCAGTCCTTTGGGGAATCCTGAGTATTTGGCCAATACCATGGAACTTAAATAAATATAACCTAGTAGTTGAGCAGCAATGGTTATCCAGATGTTTTCCGGAAATAATACGATAATACCGATAAACATTGGAAGTGTCAGAATTGATAAACAGATCCATCCACTAATTATCTTTTTAATTAAAAATGCTTCTGGATTCATCAAAAAAATCCAGCAATAATACTCATCTTCTGGTTTTGAGTAATAACTCATACTTAGAAAAAATAATACTGCCAAGGCAAATATTCCTAGATTGAAATTTCCAACCTGTAAGGCCTTAAAAGACAGTAGATAAACTAAAAAAATAAACCAAAAGGTTTTTCTAAAACCAATAATAAATTCAAAAGGAAACTTCTTAAATGGCGTCGGAATAGTCGTTTGTATTTGTGGCAAGTTGGTTAATATGGCCAACACACAAGATACTGGAATCAAGCTTAATGCTAATATAAAGGCTTGTTCCCAACACAAGTAGAAAAAAAACGGGAGGAGCAAAAATCCATTTTCCCAGATTCTAACCTTTAGATAATCTCGCTTATTAAAAATAGCTTTTAGCTGATCATTTCTTTTTTCCTTTCCTAGGTTTGTTAGAAAAAAAATGGTCATTCCCCAATAAACCCATTCAGCTAGTTCTGTTTTAATAAATAAAAACTTAGACAATCCTAGAAAAGCGGTTACCGCAAGTACCAATGCAATCACTGCGTGGAGTCCCAGTTCATCCAACAATCTAATCGTTCGACGATATTGTAATCTGAAATAAAATTTCATTGATTGAACTTGTCTAAATGCCAACAAAACAAGACAGGCGATCTCCTTCCGGAAATCGCCTGTCTATATATTTTCGAGTAGTTGAAATTACGAACTATTCTTCTTCAGAAGCGTCGTTCTTTACTTCTTCTACAATCTCTGTCGCTGTTTCAGTAGCTACTGCAGCAGCAGCGGCTTTCTTGCTTCCACCTCCACGTCGAGTACGTGTCTTCTTCTTGCTTTCTTTTCCAGAACTTGTACCTACCGTGTAAACTTCGTTGTAGTCAACAAATTCGATCATCGCCATTTCTGCACCATCACTTTGTCTGAATCCTAATTTGATAACTCGTAAGTAACCACCTGGGCGGTTTGCTACTTTACTAGCGATTGGTCCGAATAATTCAGTTACTGCTTCTTTGTTTTGCAGGTAGCTAAATGCCACACGTCGAGAGTGTGTTGTGTTTGTCTTAGTCTTAGTAACCAATGGTTCAAGATGACGACGTAATGCTTTTGCTTTAGCCAAAGTCGTATTGATACGCTTGTGCGTGATTAAAGCAATAGATAAATTTTTAAGTAGTGCCTTACGGTGTCCTACTTTTCTTCCGAGGTGGTTAATTTTCTTACCGTGTCTCATTATAAAGATTTTAAAAGTGATGCCGAGTATTCGGCGTGATCATCGCGACACTTTTCCGTCGAAACGTACTTAGTAACCGCTAATTTAATTTTGATTAAAAACAAAGGTTTTACTCTTCGTCTAATTTATATTTAGATAAATCCATTCCGAAGGTTAAGCCTTTTTCCTGTAATAGTTCTTCGATTTCTACCAAAGATTTCTTACCGAAGTTTCGGAATTTCAATAGCTCATGCATATCGTAACGAACCATTTCTGCTAAAGAATTGATTTTCGCTGCTTTCAAACAGTTGTATGCACGTACAGATAAATCAAGATCTTCTAAAGAAGTCTTAAGCAACTTACGCATGTGTAAGATATGCTCATCTACGATATTATCTTCTCGTCCAGTACCTTCATCGAAAGTGATGTTTTCGTCTGTGATCAACATTAAATGCTGAATCATAATACGAGAAGCCTCTTTGATTGCTTCTTCCGGGTGAATTGTACCATCTGTTTTAACGTCGATGGTTAATTTTTCGTAATCTGTTCTCTGACCAACACGTGTGTTAGAGATATTGTAAGCAACGTTTTTGATTGGCGTATAGATAGAATCGATTGGAATAACACCAATTGGTGCATCCTTAGGAAGATTCTCATCAGCAGGGATGTAACCACGTCCTTTAGTAATGGTTAATTCCATTTCTAAGTTAACGAAAGGTTCCATGTTACAGATGATCAATTCAGGGTTCATCACCTTGAATACGTTGGTGTGTTCTTCGATATTTCCTGCTTTAAGCGCTTCTTGTCCACTGATTGTCAAGTAGATTTTTTCGCTAGAAACATCTTCATCAGCGATCAGCTGCTTGAATCGAATCTGTTTTAGGTTTAAGATAATATCAACTACATCTTCGACTACCCCTTTGATCGTAGAATATTCGTGGTCAACACCAGCGATACGAACAGCAGAGATTGCAAAACCTTCCAAAGAAGAAAGGAGGATACGACGGAGACTATTTCCGACAGTTTGTCCAAATCCTGGCTCTAATGGTTTAAATTCGAAGGTACCCTCAAAATCAGTAGATTTTTGTAATATGATTTTGTCGGGCTTCTGGAAGTTTAATATACTCATATGATTTGCGGTTTCTTTAAAAGAAGTTATGAGAATGATGATGGATTGGCCCCGCGGGAGGGGGAAAAGTACATTAGCGAAGCAGCTAAAAAAGTTGCTTCGCTAATGATTATTTTTTACTTGGAGTAAAGTTCAACGATAAGTTGCTCGTTGATCTTTTCCGGAATATTTTCTCTTTCCGGGTAACCAAGGAAAGTTCCTTGCATTTTGTCAGGGTTGAATTCCAACCATGGGAATGAACGAACGTCACCTTTACTCTTTACACTTTCCTGAACAATCAGTAGGTGTTGAGATTTCCCACGAACAGTGATTACATCACCAGCACGTAGTTGAGTAGAAGGAATATTATTTAGTTTACCATTCACCATGATGTGTTTGTGGTTAACCAACTGACGAGCAGCTGGACGGCTAGGAGCCATGCCAAAACGGTAAACAGTGTTGTCTAAACGAGCTTCTAGTAATTGTAGTAATACCTCACCGGTAACACCTGATTTACTGGTAGCTTTTTCGAATGTTTTACGGAACTGACGCTCTAATACACCGTAAGTGTATTTAGCTTTCTGCTTTTCCATTAACTGATTCGCGTAATCAGACTTTTGCTTTCGTCTTTTCCCGTTCCCGTGCATGCCAGGTGGGTATTTCTTCTTTTCGAAAGATTTATCAAATCCGAAAATTGCTTCTCCGAAAGCTCTTGATTTCTTAGTCTTAGGACCGGTATATCTAGCCATTTCTTAAATATGCTTTTATAATAAAGATTATACTCTTCGACGTTTTGGAGGTCGGCAACCATTGTGTGGTACCGGTGTAACGTCCTTAATTTTTGATACTTTGATACCAGATTGGTCGATGGCGCGAATTGCCGCTTCTCTTCCAGAACCAGGACCTTTTACTAAAACCTCAACCGTACGCAATCCAGCGTCGTAAGCAACTTTAGAGGCATCGTTAGCAGCCATCTGAGCAGCATAAGGGGTATTCTTTTTAGAGCCTCTGAATCCTGCTTTACCAGCAGAAGCCCAACTGATTACCTGTCCTGCTTTATTGCAAATAGAGATAATAATATTGTTGAAAGTTGCCTGAATGTGTACTACACCTTCTGGATCAACTTTTACGTTTCTTTTCTTTTTAACCTTTGCCATAACTTGGAAAAATTATATAAAATTGAAAAATACAGTGAATTACTTAGTTGCTTTCTTCTTGTTAGCAACTGTTTTACGCTTACCCTTACGAGTACGAGCATTGGTTTGGGTACGCTGACCACGTAAAGGAAGACCTTTACGGTGACGCAATCCACGGTAACAACCAATATCCATCAAACGTTTGATGTTTAATTGAATTTCAGATCGAAGTTGACCTTCGGTCTTTACTTCCTCTTGGATGTAAGCGGATAGTTGTTTGATATTATCATCGGTCCAATCATTAACTTTGGTACTTTCGTCAATACCATTGTCTGCTAAAATCTTTTTAGCCATAGAAGGTCCAACGCCGAAGATGTAGGTTAATCCAATAACCCCTCTTTTATTTTTTGGTAAATCAACACCAGCAATTCTTGCCATTTTTCAGATCTTTTAAATATTAAAAATTATCCTTGTCTTTGCTTAAAACGTGGATTCTTTTTGTTGATTACGTAGAGTTTTCCTTTGCGTCTTACAATTTTACAATCGGCAGAACGCTTTTTGACTGATGCTCTAACTTTCATAATATAATTTATTTATAACGATAAGTAATTCTTCCCCTAGTCAAATCATAAGGGGACATTTCTACTGCTACTTTATCTCCTGGAAGGATTCGGATGTAGTGCATCCGCATCTTACCGGAAATCGTGGCCACAATCTGATGATCATTCTCTAGTCGCACTCTGAACATTGCGTTCGATAGCGCTTCTTCAATAATACCATCCTGTTTAATTAATTCTTGCTTAGCCATAAATTCTGATTTCGGAGTGCAAAGATACTAAATTTTAGCTGAATTTCTAGCTTTTGAGCCTTAAAATTCAACAAAATCTTTGAAACGTTCTAAAATCGGAATGATACGATCTTAAACATATTCTATCCCAAGAGCACATTAAGTGGCTCACGGGCAATAACTTCTTGTAACTCTTTATTCTTACTAATTGCTTCTTCAATCACTAAATGGTTGGACAAAATATCTGCTCCACCTTTTCGAACAGCCACGGTATGTTCATAATGAGCTGAAGGTGTTCCGTCTTTTGTTACGATTGTCCAGCCGTCAGAGAGTTGTTTTACCTCTTTTCGGCCCATATTGATCATTGGTTCGATCGCAATTACCAATCCTTCCTTCATAACGACTCCTTTGCCTCTTTTTCCAAAATTTGGAACATTAGGCTTTTCATGAAGCTTTTTACCGACTCCATGTCCTACAAGTTCTCTAACTACGCCGTATTTGTGTGTTTTTTCGCAATAAGATTGGATAGCATGACTAATGTCTCCTACTCTATTTCCTGCTTTTGCCTGCTCAATTCCACGATAAAGGGCTTCTTTAGTTGTTTGTAATAAAGCCATTACTTCGTCCTTAATATTACCTAAAGCAAAAGTATAAGCGGCATCACCGTAATATTCGTGCTTAAGTGTTCCACAATCAATAGAAACAATATCTCCGTCCTTAAAAGGCTCGGTAGAAGGTAATCCGTGTACAACTTGTTCGTTAATGGAAATTAATAAGGTAGAAGGGCAGCCGTATAAGCCTTTAAAGCCTGGAACTGCTCCGTTGTCACGGATTAGTTCTTCGGCTTCCTTATCAAGCTGAGCACCGGTCATTCCTGGACGGATTTTACCGGCAATATCTGTAAGAACCTTAGATACTAATAGACAGTTTTCTCTCAACAACTCAATCTGTTCGTCTGTCTTATAGTAAATCATGGTTCAATGTAATAATATGGTTGTAAGATGTTCACTAATGCTAGTGAGAACGTAATGATTACGATTGGACCGGAAGCCTTACATACTGGCTCCAATCCCTTGGATACCTCCTCTAGCTTTCAGACGACCTGATTTTACTAAACCATCGTACTTACGCATTAGAAGGTAACTTTCGATTTGCTGTAGTGTATCTAATACAACTGCAACTAAGATCAATAGAGAAGTACCTCCAAAGAACATTGCGAAGCTAATGTTGATTCCTAAAGCAGCTGCAAAAGCAGGCAAAATTGCGATAAGTCCTAAGAAGATAGAACCTGGCAATGTAATCCGTGTAGTTACTGAATCAATAAATTCAGCAGTCTGTACACCTGGCTTAATACCTGGAATAAATGCGTTTTGTCGCTTTAGGTATTCAGAATACTGCTGTGGGTTTACCAATAAGGCAGTATAGATGTAAGTAAATACAACTACTAGAATGAAGTAAATCACATTATATAGAGGTGATGTAAAATCATTAAGGGCCATAAACCAGCTAGAAGTAGTTAATGTACTACCTTCACCTGCTGCAAACTGTGCGACAGAAGCTGGTAAAAACATTAATGCTTGAGCAAAGATAATAGGCATTACTCCTGAAGCATTTACTTTAATTGGAATATAATCACGGTTACCCGCAACTGGCATTGCGCTAGCACCACGTCCCACCATTCGCTTAGCGAATTGGATTGGAATACGTCGAACAGCCTGTACGATCATTACGGTTGCTAATACTACCATAAATAAGGCAGCTAGCTCAACGATAATTAATAGACCGAAGTTTTTAGAGATTTCAAATACAAGTGCACCGGGTAAAGTTGCAATAATACCAATCATGATCAGCAAACTAATACCGTTACCAATTCCTTTATCGGTAATTTTCTCCCCTAGCCACATTGCTAAGATGGTTCCTGTAGATAAAATAATTACGTTACAAAACCAGAATACCGCATCAGATATCCCTGGATCAACTGCACCTTGAGATTTTACCCAAGTTAAGTAACCACCACCTTGTACTAAAGTAATTGCTACGGTCAGTAGACGTGTAATTTGGGTGATTTTTTTACGACCAGATTCTCCTTCACGTTGTTGTAAACGTTGGAAGTATGGTACAGCAAAACCGGCTAACTGAATAATGATCGATGCTGTGATATAAGGCATGATACCCAATGCAAAAACAGCTGCATTATTAAATGCACCACCGGTAAAAGCGTTGATCAAACCAAAAAGGTCACCAGTATTTGAGCTAGTAGCAGCTTCTAAAACCGCAGGGTTAACCCCTGGTAATACTACAAAACAGCCAAATCGGTAGACCATAAGGATAAGAAGTGTAAAGAGAATTCGATCTCTTAATTCTTCGATTTTCCAGATATTTTGAATGGTCGTAATAAATCTTTTCATCAGTTATTTTTAAACAAGATTTACGGTTCCACCTTTTGCTTCGATTGCTTTTTTAGCAGATTCGGAAATAGCATGAGCAGAAACAGAAATTGAGGTAGTCAGTTCACCATAAGCCAAAACTTTGACTCGGTCACCTTTATTGACGATACCATTAGAAACTAAGGCATCTAAATCAATAGTTGTTAGATTGTATTTGTCTGCAACTTCTTGCAGTCTTTTTAAGTTTAGCGCTACATAAGCAACACGGTTGAAGTTTTTAAAACCTCTTTTTGGTAGTCGCATTTGTAGTGGCATTTGTCCACCTTCGTGAGCACGTTTGCGGCTAAAACCGCTACGGGACTTTTGTCCTTTGTGACCACGGGTACTCGTACCACCATGGCCTGAACCTTGTCCTCTACCAATTCGCTTTCCTTTCTTTGTTGCGCCTTTTGCAGGCTTGAGCGTATGTAATTCCATGATTTGATTCCTTTTACGGATCTATAAATTGTGTACGAATAGTTTACTATAATTGTTCCACTTTCAGCAGATGACTTACTTTATTAATCATACCCTGCAATTGCGGATTTAGTTCAATCTCAACGGATTGGTTCATCTTACGAAGTCCCAATGCTTTGATAGTATCTTTCTGTCGCTGTGGGCGATCGATGATACTTCTCACCTGTGTAATTCTAACTTTAGCCATAATGATTAACCTTTAAAAACTTTTTCCATTGTTATTCTACGTTGCTTGGCAACTGTCATTGGCGAACGTAGCTTAGATAATGCGTCGATGGTTGCTTTTACCACGTTGTGTGGGTTAGAAGAACCTTGCGACTTAGCAAGTACATTTTGTACACCAGCGATTTCTAGAACGGCACGCATCGCACCACCCGCAATTACACCGGTACCTTCAGAAGCTGGCTTAATAAGTACTTTACCAGCACCATATTTTCCTTTTTGCTCATGAGGGATTGTACCATTATAAATAGGCACAGAGATCATGTTTTTCTTAGCAACATCTACCGCCTTTGCGATTGATTCTTGAACATCTCTGGCTTTACCCAGACCGTGTCCAATTTTACCTTTTCCATCGCCAACTACGACGATAGCAGCAAAGCTAAAAGTTCGTCCCCCCTTTGTTACCTTCGCAACACGGTTAAGGTTCACCAATTTCTCTTTAAATTCTGATTCGGTATTATTACCTCGATCGTTTCTTCTTTTTGCCATTATATTTTATTTTTAAAATTGGAGGCCACCTTCTCGGGCACCTTCAGCTAATGCTTTAATTCTACCATGATATAAATAACCGCCACGATCAAAAATCACTTCAGAAAGATTTGCGGACTTTGCTTTTTCAGCGAGAGCTTTTCCTACTGCTTTAGCTTGTTCTACTTTATTACCGGAAAAAGAGAAGCCTTTATCGCGAGAAGAAGCTGCCAACATGGTGTGACCGTTAAGATCATCTACTACTTGACAGTAAATTTCTTTGTTACTACGGTATACTACCAATCGTGGAAGCTCGGCAGTTCCTTTAATTTTTTTGCGAATGCGCTTGTGAATTCTTCGGCGCTTATCCTGCTTGGTCATTTTCATTATAAAAAATTTATATAGCTTATTTACAATTGGTCGATTACTTAGCGGCAGTCTTACCAGCTTTACGACGAATTTCCTCACCTTTGAAACGAATACCTTTTCCTTTGTAAGGTTCTGGTGCACGGAAGGCTCTGATTTTGGCAGCGACCTGTCCGATCAATTGTTTATCGTGAGATGTCAATTTAACAATTGGGCTCTTACTTTTTTCAGAGATAGTTTCCAATTTTACTTCATCTGGAACAGCGAACATAATAGGGTGAGAGTATCCTAACATGAGTGTTAATAGTTGGCCAGTATTATCGGCACGGTATCCAACCCCTACAAGTTCAAGTTCTTTCACATATCCTTCAGAAACTCCTACCACCATGTTAGCAATTAGCGAACGGTATAGACCGTGCATTGCTTTATGGCGCTTCTGTTCTGTAGGGCGAGACACGACTAATTCTCCTTCTTCAATTTTGATTGATAGATCTGGATTAACCTGCTGCTTTAATTCTCCTTTAGGGCCCTTTACGGTCACCATATTACCACCACTAACGTCAATTGTAACGTTGCTTGGTACTGTAATGGGAGCTTTTCCTATCCTTGACATGATTACTGATTTAAAAATTTAAATTAATATACGTAACAGATTAACTCTCCTCCTACGTTCTTCTCTTTTGCTTGACGACCAGTCATTAATCCATGAGAAGTAGAGACGATACAAACACCTAGTCCGTTGATGATACGAGGAACATCTGCTCCTTTGCTGTATTTACGTAAACCTGGCTTACTAATACGTCCTAATTTTCTGATAACTGGTTCTTTGGTTACAGGATCGTACTTAAGTGCGATACTGATGATACCTTGTTTTCCAGCGTTATCATCAAATTTATATTTGAGGATATATCCTTGGTTGTAGAGAATTTCCGTGATACTCTTCTTCATTCGAGAAGAAGGGATTTCTACTACCCGGTGACCTGCTTGTTGAGCATTGCGTATTCTGGTCAGTAAGTCTGCAATTGGATCTGTTAATGCCATTTTATTATTATTGAAACGCTTTATTATTTAATTGTGGTTACCAACTCGCTTTAGTAACACCAGGAATTTTCCCATTTAGTGCCATTTTACGAAAAGCAACTCTGGAAATACCAAACATTCTCATGTAACCTTTGGGACGACCAGTAAGTCGGCAACGATTGTGTAGACGAACACTAGAACTATTACGGGGTAGTTTATCTAACTCTTCCCATCTTCCTTCTTTCTTTAATGTTTCACGCAATTCAGCGTATTTCGCTACCATTCTCTCGCGCTTACGTTCGCGTGCTATTAATGCTTTTCTAGCCATGATTATTTAATTTTTATTCTGATTTTTAAATGGCATTCCCATTTCCTTTAGCAGGAATAATGCCTCAGCATCTGTAGGAGCGGAAGTTACAAAAGTAATATCCATACCCGTAATTCTTGGTACTTTATCTAAATCGATCTCCGGAAAGATGATATGTTCTTTGATTCCCATGGTATAGTTACCACGTCCATCAAAGCTTTTATCGTTGATCCCTCTAAAGTCACGAACACGTGGAAGCGCGATTGCGATAAATCGATCTAGAAATTCCCACATTTGATCGTTTCGAAGCGTTACTCTTGCTCCAATTACCATATCTTCTCTTAGCTTAAAGTTAGAGATAGATTTACGAGCTTTAGTTGGAACTGCCTTCTGACCAGCGATCAACGTTAGTTCTGCTAATGCATTGTCTGCCAATTTTTTATCGGCAGAAGCTTCCCCTACACCTTGATTGATACAAATCTTCTCAAGTCTAGGCACCTGCATAGGAGAAGAATAGTTGAATTGCTCTTGCAATTTAGCTTTTACCTCCTCGCGGTATTTTGTTTTTAATCTTGGTTGATAACTCATCGTTAATTAATATTTTCGCCAGATTTCTTAGAATATCTTACCAGTTTTCCGTTTTCTTCTCGACGACCGATTCGGGTAGTTTCACCAGATTTAGGGTCGATCAACATGATATTGGAAACATGGATAGAAGCTGCCATTTCAGTGATCCCACCGGGATTATCCTGAGTTGGTTTTTGATGTTTTTTTCGAATGTTTACCTCTTCGATAATTACGCGGTTCTTACCAGGAAAAACTTGTAGGATTTCTCCAGACTTTCCTTTGTCAGCACCCGCTATAACCATTACTCGATCACCTTTTTTGACCTTGAGTTTATGAGTCGGTATTTTTGAATTAGCTTGCTTAGCCATTACATTTAAATTTATAAAATGATTATAATACTTCGGGAGCTAATGACACGATACGCATGTAATCGCGATCACGTAGTTCACGAGCAACAGGTCCAAAGATACGGGTTCCTCTAGGTTCGTCGGCTGCAGTTAGTAGAACTACTGCGTTGTCGTCGAAACGGATGTAAGAACCATCTTTTCTCCGTATTTCTTTTTTAGTTCGTACGATAACGGCTCTTGAGACCGTACCTTTTTTTACACCTCCAGGAGAAGTCTCCTTAACAGTGACTACAATGAGATCACCAATAGAAGCATATCTTCTTTTAGATCCTCCCAGTACACGGATGCAAAGCACTTCTTTGGCTCCACTATTGTCCGCTACTTTTAATCTGGATTCTTGCTGTATCATGACTGCTTATTTAATATATTTCCTAAAAGAGAGCAGAATTACTTCGCTCGTTCAATAATTTCCACCAAACGCCATCTTTTGCGCTTACTTAATGGACGGGTCTCCATGATCCGTACAGTATCACCTTCATTGCACTCATTGTTCTCGTCATGAGCGGCAAATTTCTTGGTTTTCTTTACGAATTTTCCGTAGATCGGGTGACGTAGTTTTCTTTCAACTACAATGGTGATAGTTTTATCCATTTTACTACTGGATACCACCCCGACTCTTTGCTTTCTTAATGTTTTTTCTGTCATGATATTGACTTAACGCTACAATTGATGATTAAGATTTTTTCTTTCTACGGCGACGAATATTAGAACGGTTGGCCAACTGTGCTTCGGTCATGTTCTCTAATTCTCGGCGACGGATTTCTGTTTTCATACGTGCTATATCACGTCGAAACTCACGAATTTCCAATGGATTATCTAGGCCTTTAACTCCGTGATCAAAAACCAATTTGTGGTAATCCGTTTCCGTAACTTGAAGCTGGCTAGCCAGTTCTTCGTCCGAATACCCTTTGAGTTCTAAAAATTTCTTGGTTGCCATTTTATATAAATTAAAAACGTACTTTTTATATTATAATATTATTCCGTGTAATCTGCTCTGATTACGAATTTAGTTTGCACTGGTAATTTTTGTGCTGCTAGACGTAATGCTTCTTTAGCAGTTTCTAAAGGTACACCGTCCATTTCGAACATTATTCTACCAGGTCTTACTACTGCAACATAATGAGATAATGGTCCTTTACCCTTACCCATCCGTACTTCCTGTGGCTTAGCAGTAATAGGTTTGTCTGGGAAAATTCTAATCCAAACGTTACCCTCTCTTTTCATGTAACGAGTCATGGCGATACGAGCAGATTCAATCTGACGATTAGTGATCCATCCGGCATCTAAAGTTTTGAGTCCAAAAGATCCAAAAGAAATAGAGCTTCCACGGTGTGCAAGACCTCGGTTTCTTCCTTTTTGCGCCTTGCGATATTTCGTTCTTTTTGGCTGTAACATTTCCTAATTTTTTACTGTTTTAATGCCTCTGAAAAAAGCAGGGGCAAAGGTACATTTTTTTTAATGAATTCGCTAGTGAGTTAACGGGTCTATCGACGACGGTCATTATTACGTCCGCCACGATCATTTCCTCTTCTGTTTCCTCTTCCTCCGCGATCGTTTCGCTTCGAATCAACTCGACCATTTGGTGATAAATCCGGCTTTCCTAGTACTTCACCTTTACAGATCCACACTTTGATTCCGATTTTACCGTATACTGTTTGTGCTTCAGTCAATGCGTAATCGATATCTGCACGGAAAGTATGTAATGGAGTACGACCTTCTTTATATTCTTCAGATCGCGCCATCTCTGCTCCGTTCAAACGACCAGAAATTCTTACTTTAATTCCTTCAGCACCTGCACGGATAGCAGCTTGGATAGCCATTTTGATGGCACGACGATAATTGATTCTCGCCTCAATTTGCTTTGCTACTGACTCACCTACTAAAGCTGCATTAGTTTCCGGCTTACGAATTTCGATGATATTAATCTGAACATCGTTACCAGTCAACTTTTTCAACTCCTCACGGATACGATCTACTTCTGTTCCACCTTTACCGATAATGATACCAGGGCGAGAAGTGTGCATTGTTACAGTGATACGTTTTAGAGTACGTTCGATAACTATTCTTGCGATT
This sequence comes from uncultured Saprospiraceae bacterium, assembly GCA_937995675.1. GTDB lineage: Bacteria > Bacteroidota > Bacteroidia > Chitinophagales > Saprospiraceae > JALZUU01. The sequence goes on along the minus strand of CALKJE010000132.1, from coordinate 1,762 downwards.
CCTCCTCGACGAATACGTGCATGTAGGTAAACTCGGATTTTTTCATCCTGAACCACTTTGTCCGCAAAATCCTTTCCACCGAACCAGCTTGATTCCCATCCTTTGACGATTCCTAAACGATTACCAATTGGATTTGTCTTTTGACCCATAATTGAGGTATATAATAAGTTTATTAAATTATTTTATTCAGCTTCTGTTGCTGCTACTGCAGCATCAGCGTTGTCGTAATCAGTTGCAATTCGGTTTTCTACTACAATCGTTACGTGGTTACTATGCTTACGAATTCGGTGCGCACGTCCTTGAGGAGCAGGCTGAAAACGCTTTAGCATTCTACCCTGATCAACAAATGCAGTTTTTATTACTAGATCATAATCATCCGCACTAAGACTCATGTCTGTCTTGTATTCCCAGTTACCGATAGCAGATAATAGTAGTTTCTCCAACCACTTTGCTGCTTCTTTGTTAGTGTAACGGAGTAAATCTAAAGCATGATCAATTCGCTTACCACGAATATTGTCAACTACCAAACGCATTTTGCGGGCAGACATTGGACAATTTCTCAATTTAGCTACAGCTTCCATTGTATAAAGATTTATAAAATTTTAATTTTTTAAAAAGCATTCACGAAGTCGTGATTACTTTCTGTTACCTGAGTGTCCTCGGAAAGAACGAGTGGGAGAAAATTCACCCAATTTGTGTCCTACCATGTTTTCGGTAACGAATACCGGAACAAAAGTTTTTCCGTTGTGAACTGCGATGGTTTCTCCTACCATATCAGGAATAATCATCGAAGAACGGGACCAAGTTTTAATTACTGTTTTTTTCTTTGATTCCTTAGCCTTTTCCAATTTGGTAAGTAGCTTGTGGAATATATAAGGTCCTTTTTTTACTGATCTAGCCATTATAAAGGTTTTTTATTTGTTTTTGTTAGTTGACTTACGCTTGGTAATAATCAGCTTGGTAGAATTTTTCTTATTGTTACGAGTCTTCTGACCTTTGGCCATGATACCAGTACGTGATCTTGGGTGTCCACCTGAAGATTTACCTTCACCACCACCCATTGGGTGATCAACTGGGTTCATTGCTACCCCTCTAACTCTTGGACGACGACCTAACCAGCGCTTTCGTCCAGCCTTTCCTAATACTTGTAATCCGTGATCTGGGTTTGAAGTAGTACCGATGGTAGCACGACAAGTAGATAAGATACGACGAACTTCACCAGAAGGTAATTTTACTACTACATACTTTCCTTCACGTCCCATTAACTGACCGTAAGTACCAGCACTTCTTGCTAATGCTGCGCCACGACCTGGTTGTAGTTCGATAGCGTGGATAACAGCTCCAAAAGGAATTTTATCCAACAACATTGTGTTACCTGTATCAGGTGTAGCATCTGCTCCAGAAACAACCTTGTCACCAACTTTTAGTCCGTCAGGAGCAATGATGTAACGTTTTTCACCATCCGCATAAAATAATAATGCGATGAAAGCAGTACGGTTCGGATCGTATTCGATAGACTTAACCGTTGCTGGAATTCCATCCTTATCACGTTTAAAGTCAATAACACGGTATTTTCTTTTGTGTCCACCTCCACGGTTACGGCGCCCCCACTATTAGGCTCGTTACCCAAAGGATCTTCCAGGGAATACATGAAGGCAAAAGTTTGATTGATCTCAGGTAACGTGAGACGAAAATACCAACCTTCAAAATATAATATGTACCCGCCCCGAATAATAGGAAGTACACAATAATAAAAGCGAGT
>CALKJE010000131.1 GCA_937995675.1 uncultured Saprospiraceae bacterium | reverse complement strand
ACTCAGTGGCATAAATCCAGCAATGATGATCACCACCATTACTTTCCCAATGAGTAAGATATTGAATGCTAATAAAAAAGTAATTGGTATCATAGTAAGTGTTTTCTAATAATACTATACATTTTGCATTTTCTAAACTCCCAGCTCCGGCAGTACCGCCGGAAAGTAGCCCCAAGCCCACAAATGTATAGTATTATGGTGTTTTCTAATGGAAAGGTACAAAAGATTGAGTATTCTATCATTATCAGTACTCAATATTTTAAATAACAAAAAACTGACTGAACTGAGGGAGTAGGAAAAACATAAGCTATCCATTCTCTGGCTTTACTTTGCTCTTCTTCTTCGTTGTGAAAATACTCATTATGCTAAGGCAGCATCCCGTCCGCTTTGCGGTTCACGAGCTTACACTCGTTCATATTTTTCACGCCTTGAATAAAAACAAATTAAAGCCATATTTATGGATACCCTATTTATTTCCTACTCCCTATCAAACCATTTAGTAGAATAAGAGTTAATATTGCCTAAAGCTTATATTAAGCCACCATTTTTATACTTTCTGATTAACACCCTATGATTCGACCACAACGTAATTATATTATTCTCTTCGGACTTTTAGGAGTGATTAGTATCTTCTTTATATTTCAATTAAAATTTGGGTTTGCACTAGAGCAGTTTTTTCCGGAAGGAGATGAAGATTTAGAATATTACCGAGACTTTGTTGATGAGTTTGGTACAGATGTTAACTTCTTGATGGTGGCAGTCAAACGAAATGATGGCGTCTTTGAAAAGCAATTTTTAAATGAGGTACATGATTTTACCATCAAAGCCCGGTCTCTTCCGCATGCTACCGAATCCGTTTCTCTAACCACTATTTCTTATCCACTCAAGACTCCTTTTGCAATTACTACCGTTCCGGCTATTCATCGAAATAATCCCAAAAGGTATGAAAAAGATAAGTCTCGAATTATGGGAGATGAACGCTTTGCTGGAAACCTAATTTCTCACAATGCCGACGCCCTCGTTGTTGCACTAAAAACAGAAGACATCCTTGATTTGGATGCTTCCGCCGAATTGGTCAATGCCATTGATACGCTTGCGGAAGGTTATAATTTTGATAGTTATCATTTATTGGGTCCAGCGTATTTTCAAAAAGAGATGGTCCGGATGCAAAAACGCGAAGTCATGGTCTCCGCCATCGTCTCAGGTATTTTAGTGACCATCATTTTATTCTGGATTTTCCGTCGCCTGCAAGGTATTTTAATTGCCATGATTTCCATTGGATTGGGATTGGTTTTATTTCTAGGATTGATCGGTATTACAGGTCGTGAACTCAATGCGATGGCGGCACTTTATCCTGTTCTGATGATCATTGTTGGGACCTCCGATGTGATCCATATTATGTCCAAATATATTGATGAATTAAGAAAAGGATTTGATCGAAACGCTGCGATTCAAACAACCATTCGTGAAATTGGAATGGCGACCTTGCTCACCTCTTTGACGACTGCTGTTGGTTTTGCGACGTTGATGTCGAGCCGAGTAATTCCGATTCGAGACTTTGGAATGAACGCAGCTATTGGCGTCGTGATCGCCTATATTACGGTCATCTTTTTTACTACTTCCTTGCTCGTTCTTTTCGGTACAGACAAGCTGATGAAGATTGGTAAGTCTCAGTTATTTTGGGAGGATCTAATGGAAAAAGCGTATCGAGTTACGCGAGATCGACAAGGAAGTATTTTAGTAGGAACCCTCATTGTAACAGCGCTTTGTGCTTGGGGCATTTCGATGGTTTCTACCAATTATAGTATTGAATCCAACTTACCAAGAGGGGAGAAAATAACAGCTGATTTTCAGTTTTTTGAAAAAGAACTAACCGGTTTTCGTCCATTGGAAGTGGCTGTCTATGCGCAAGGTGATTATCTCGCGGATGACTATGAAGTATTGATGGAAGTGGATAAACTAGAAACACATCTTCGCTCTTTAAACACCTTGGGTGGCGTCAATTCTTTGACCAGTGTTTACAAGAGTATTAATCAAATGGAAAAAGGCAATCGTAGCAGCGCCTACCAGATGCCAAGTTCTAAAAAAACATTTTTGAAATATAAAAAAATGACGGATAAGATTCCTGAAAATTCAATCAGTGTTTTGTTAAGTAAAGATCAGAAGAAAACTAGAATTACGAGTAGAATTTTAGATTTAGGTGCTGATAGTATTCAGATTATCAGTCAAAATATTGATACCTGGATAGCCGCAAATGCAAATCCTGATATTGTAAAATATAAACAAACAGGTACTGGATTGGTCCTGGACAAAAATGCAGAATATATCCGACGTAGTTTAATTGGAGGTTTAGGTATTGCCATCTTGATTGTCAGTTTATTGATGGCTTTATTATTTAGAAATATTCGCATGGTCATTATCTCTTTAATCCCTAATGTTTTTCCACTTTTGATGGCGGGCGCTTTGCTTGGTTTTTTAGGAATAGAATTGGACGCAGGAATCTCTATTGTTTTTGCGGTAATTTTTGGAATAGCCGTGGATGATACGATTCATTTTTTAAGTAAATATAAATTGAGTCGTGGCAATGGAAAGTCCGTAGAAGAATCTCTACACATTACTTTTTTAGAAACAGGAAAAGCGATTTGTCTAACTTCCATTATCTTATTTTTTGGATTTTTGGTGATGTTGTTTTCCATTCATCCGCCAAGTGTCAATATTGGATTATTGATTAGTTTGACCTTAGTTAGTGCTATTATTAGTGATTTGTTTTTGATTCCACCGATGATCCGATGGTTGGATAAGGATGGTGATGAGGTTGAGTAAGAACACGTATCTGGACGAAGACGTCCAAACTAGCGACTTTTAAACGAAGATAGAAAAGATTTTTTCCACAAAAAAACAAAGACAGCCATTTTGCAATGGACTGTCTCCTGTTTTTGAGAGGGAATTAAAATTCCTTCTGTGGCTTGGGATGGCCGTCTGAATCAGTTTTCTCACCTGGTTAGATTAGGGTTATTATTAATCAGTAATTTTGGCTTGAAAATCCTTCCTGAAACAGCCGACCGTTGGTTATGTATCCCACAGTTTAAACAAAGTATGAAGTTGTTTCTTATAAAAAGTATAATCAAGTGTGTACTCAACTTCTATATATATGAGCTTATCTAATTTCCATTGATTTACTGCAATTGGTAAATTTGGACAAACTCTAAAGGGGTTTTTCGTTTCGAGGGTAAAAGAACACATTCATTAGAGATGATAAACTTAGTGGAATGTTAATTCGAGTTAACAATTGGTTAAAGCTATCCGGAAGACGACGAAGCTGTTTAAAAAAGATGGATAAATGACTCAAAAAAGAATTTGCCTTGATTATCGTATCTACGACAACGGCAGGGCATTATTTTTGCCTAACTTTGCATTATGACTTTACTAAAAAGAATCATCGGAATTCCACTATCCATTATTATGGCGTATAGTATGTGGAATAAATTACAGGATGGCCTGTATGGAATGGAAAATCAGGGAGCGTTAGCCGCACTGATCCTTATCTTTATTTGTATGATTTTATTGGTGGTGCGTCGGGTGATTACTTATTAAGGATTCGCAACGTTGGAATAAATTCAATGGTAACAATTAAGACCTAACCTAAATACTGAATAGAATAATACTGCCTAACTGCCGTTGATATGTATTTTTTTATCAGCTTTTTTTTTCAAAATCATAAAGTTTCTAACACTATAATAGAATCCCTTATTCTCCCAGTCTAGCTTTACTAATTCAGCCATTAATTCAGCTTTCAATTCATTGTCTATAAGAAATTCATTTCCTATATTCTTGTCAGTATTTGAATAAAAGAATCTAACAGTATGATATTTGTCGTTTAATTTTTCTCTTTTGAGAAGCTCTTTTGTTTTTTCAAATAGATTTTCAGGAAGTTTGAATTCTTCGGTAGATTTTAATGTATGTCCTCCTACATGCACTTCATAAATATTCTCACCAATTTTCCATTCATCTACAAATGTCTGTTCATCAATTTTCTCATTAAAAGCACTTAGTAAAACATGAAAATCATTCGCTATAAAACTATTCAGATTAGTATACCTTAAAGTTTCTTTATCTGTTCCAAAATCACCAAAGGATTCTTGAATGAACTTCCCACAAGGCATTTTTATATTAATATCAAGTCTCGAAATATAACCATCCCTCACTTTTTTCTGTTGAATTTTTGAATGAATAGTTATTTTTTCATCGAAATTGATTCTAATATCACTTCCTTTCAATTCAGTATCAATTCCATGATTTTTAAAATGGTCTATTATTTCATCGTTTATATTTCTAACTTCTAAATAAGATTCAATGTTGTTTTCGTCTTTTGTCTCTTTTCGATTTTTTCCAAACGAAAAGAGTTTTTTTAATTTATTTTTAATCCGCATATTCTATATTCTATTCTTATAATGTACGCGCTTCAAATCAATCCTCAAACAAAATCCGGTACAACTCCTCAATCTTCCCTACCGTCTGAATTTTAATCTTATACCGTTTAGCATCCAAACCTTTGGTATTGTATTTAGAAATAAAAATACGCCCGAACCCTAATCTATCTGCTTCTTGTATTCGTTGGTCGACTCGACTAACAGCCCGTATTTCTCCTGACAAACCAACTTCTCCTGCAAAGCAAACATCTCCTGGCACTGAAATATCTTGCAAAGAAGAAATCAACGCACATAAGATCGCCAAATCAATCGCGGGATCATCTACTCGTATTCCTCCGGCAATATTTAAGAATACATCCATTTGCCCAAACTGAAAACCGCATCTCTTTTCCAAGACTGCTAGGATCATACTTAGACGTCTCAGGTCGAATCCCGTGGCAGAACGTTGCGGTGTTCCATAAACGGCCGTACTCACTAAAGCTTGGGTTTCAATCAGCATTGGTCGCATTCCTTCCATGGTCGCACTTACGGTGATACCGCTTAGTTCTTCTTCATTTTGTGATAATAATAATTCGGAAGGATTAGAAACTTCTCGCAATCCCGTGGCCTGCATTTCATAGATTCCCATTTCATCCGTAGATCCAAAACGATTTTTAATGGTTCTTAAAATACGATAGGTATAATTACGATCTCCTTCAAATTGTAAAACACAATCTACAATATGTTCTAATAGTTTAGGACCAGCGATGGCTCCGTCTTTGGTAATATGACCAATGACAATTACTGGAATTCCCGTCTCTTTGGCAAAACGTTGTAGTTCTCCGGCACAATCTCTTACCTGAGAGATGCTACCTGGAGTAGAGTCGAGGTGTGGAGAAGATAGGGTTTGGATAGAATCTACGATTAGAATGTCTGGCTGAAGCTGTTGTGCTTGTGCTAGAATTTTTCCCGTATTCGTTTCTGTATAAATAAAACAATTAGAAATGGCTTCTCCAATTCGGTCTGCTCGCATTTTTATCTGTTCTTCACTCTCTTCACCGGATACATATAATACCTTGGCATCGATATTTAGCGCCAATTGTAGCATCAGGGTTGATTTACCAATTCCAGGCTGTCCTCCAATCAACGTAATCGAACCCGCTACAATACCACCTCCTAGTACTCGATCCAATTCACCATCTCCTGTAGAAAGCCGTTGGGTATTACCTGATTTTACTTCTTTGAGCGCAACCGGCTTGATAGTAGCAATGCTGGTAGAACCTTCTGTCTTCCAAGCCCGTTTTTTTGCTTCTTGTTTTGTGTCTTTAACCAAGACCTCTTCCTGATAAGTATTCCATTCGTCGCAGGCCTGACACTTTCCGACCCACTTAGGAGATGTAGCACCACAATTGGTGCAGGCGAAGATTTTTTTGATTTTAGCCACAGATTAAAAATTTAACATTTTTTTAAAAATTTTAACACTTTTTTAAAGAGAAACAAATGTCCACAAATATCAACGGAATATCAACTTTTTTAAAATAAAATGTTTTAAAATGTTGATTTTATTTCTTTAGCTACCAAATATTATTTCATAAAAACCTTCTAAAACCCAATAAATCAAACACTTATAGATTTTTTTATTAACACCAGCCTAATATTTTCCAAATCTGAATAACTAGCTCATTATTTTAGAATTCATTAAAAAGAGAAAAAAAATATTTTTTTTCTCTGATTTGTGACTTTCTAAACGAACCTCGTCAAAAGATCGAAATTAACGCAAGCGGATTGATTGAATTGAGAAAAGCGCGAAGATTTTAGAAATAAAAAAAAGAGCAGAACGCTGCTAAAGAAATATTTTGTACCTCCTTTTCGGAGGAGGTATGTAGATTGTTTTCATTTGGTTTTTTGGGGTTATACAGGGTGCGACGTATTCATTTACGTTTGTACCCTGTTTTTTTTTGTCCCTACCTATCTGCACAACGAACACACCGACTGCTTTCTGGCATATACATGAGACGGGCAGGTTGGATTGGATTTTTACAGAAAGCACAATTACCAAAGTCCTCATTATCTACTCGAGATAGGGCTACTGTTAGCTTACTTAGCTTTTGACGCGTACTCCGCAAACTCGCCTCCGCAACACTTTTATTATTAATTGCATCCATGCGACTTACCCGGCCAATTGAATTCTCAGGAGATATTGGTTTGGTAAGCTCTTCCAAGCTTTCTATTTTCTCTTTGGTAGAACTAATTGCTTCTACGATTTTTGACTTTAGTTCATTTCTAGCAGAGGGTGTCATATGTGAAATTTATTTTGTAAATTAGGATTAGATAAATTTATGCTCGTTTCTCAAACTTGAGAGCTTGTCTAAACTTCCAAACACTCCGTAATAAAAATAGCCTAATTCGTTACATTTTTCTATTTCTCCGTTAATTTATTAGGGTTATAAGGAGCATATCGATAAAAAAAATCAATTTCCATATTTCTTGTATGATATTTGTAAGGAATATATAAATTATTAAATATAAAAATATTGTAGTGAATCAACTCAGCTGGACTTATTTAGCGGATGATGGAAAACAGCACTTTGTGGGACTCGCACATGGTGCAGAGAGTGGTCACTTAGTGGTGCACTGTAATTCAAAGGTAGTTTTGATTGATTTCAAAGTGTTTGATGATGCCTCTTACTCTATTTTTATTGATGAACAGCTTTGTGAAATTTCCATTGAGAAACAAGAAGGCGAGTACTTTTATAGTTTTGAAATAGACAATAAGGCAGATACGCCCCGTAATCGAGCTCGTAAAAAACTCGAAAAGCAACATTTACTACAAAGCATCGCCTTTCTTGGAACCCTAGCATTAATTGTCAGCATCGCCATATTTAGTATTTCTCGGTGGACTTCCCGAGCAGATCAAAAAAATATTGCCGCCAAATTGCAAGATACCGGTCAACAGGTAAGTGCTAGAATTCTAGTTCCAAAAGAAAAATCTGTGGATTATGCCAGTTATTATTTTATAGTCAATGGAAAATCTTATTCCGCTGCAACCACCTATTCTAATAAATTAACCGAATTACTCCCCAACGGCATGCCTTTGGAAGAAGGAGACGAATTTTTAGTCACTTATACTCCTGAGAACCCTGCGCTGAATCAAATAGATTATCAACAACCTACTCAATTCCAAATCAACCGATATAGAGATCGGGTCCTAAAACGATTGTTCGAAAATAATCCAAAGACGGATAAAGCGTCCTTAACCTGCTTTTTCGACCAGATGTACAAAGAGAAGGGGATAGAAGGTATGGCTCAACTATATTTTCAGAAAACTACCTCTTCCAAAAATTCTCGACATAACCGCCAAACCTTTGATCGATTGTTGCAAGAATCTAACTTGACAAAAACAATTGAAAAAAACTGCGGCAAAGTTTCTTTCTAGGAACT
>CALKJE010000130.1 GCA_937995675.1 uncultured Saprospiraceae bacterium | reverse complement strand
TGAGTTTTGGTACAAACTGTCACCAATCCCAAACACTATGCGTATCTATGGATGCGCCCTTCGTGGAAGGAGAAGACAATTCATTACTCGATGTTTTGGAAAACTTTGGAACGCCTGGAACCGATTCGGCGCTAGAGTACAAAGAAAGCCTCCGTCGAGAAATTGAACGTTCTTTAAGTACTCTGACTGACCGTCAATGTAACGTCATCAAGCTTTATTTCGGAATTGGCGTCGAACACCCTATGTCTTTAGAAGATATCGGTGAACGTTTTGGCCTTACTCGAGAAAGAGTTCGACAAATTAAAGACAAAGCGATTAACAAACTACGAAATACCTCTCGTAGCAAACTACTTAAAAATTATCTGGGCGCATAATTAATTTTACACGCCTCAAAACGCATCACGATTAACTCGTGGTGCGTTTTTTTTACGCTAGAATTCATACTATCGAACACCAACACTTCTATAAAGTGAGCAATCTCCGAAAAGACATTTTTTTCCTCGTCGGTTTTATGGGCGTTGGCAAATCCTACCTGGGCCAACGACTTGCTTGGCAGTTAAACCGAGAATTTGTCGACACCGACGAACTGATCGAGATGCGGGAAGAAACTTCTATTGCTTCTATCTTTGCAGAACAGGGAGAACGAACTTTTCGTCAACATGAAAGTGACGTTATCCGTTCACTTATTCCTAAAAAAAATCTCGTCGTGGCAACCGGTGGTGGTCTACCGATCTATGGTAATCTCATGGACGTTTTATTACAAAATGGAACTGTGATCTACTTGGAAGCAAATGAAAAATTAATTTTCCAACGACTCGTTCGCGAAAAAGAACATCGTCCTTTATTAGCAGATAAAACAGATCTTGAAATTCAAACCTTTATTTCAGATTCCCTAAATGATAGATCGCCTATTTACGAAAAGGCGCATTTGATTTTTGACCTAAGAGGAGATTTTAAAAAAGATGAACAAGATTTTTTAGAAATGTTTAAGCCACCCATGATCTTGGATTGGTGAAATATATTGGTGGATCATTCTTAGTTTTCATTTCTTCTCCTGTATAAAATTATTAACTTTGCTCCAGACTTACGCTTTCCGTAAACTTCATTTTTTATAAGTACGTGGACAAATTAAACTATAAGTTTTGACTGAATCTTTTTAAGCTATTCTGCCTTACAAAAATCCTCCCCGAATCAAGTTCGGGGCAAGCTATTATGCTAGGGCAGCCATCCCGTCGGCAAGCGGTTCATTCACTTACGTTCATTCATGGTTTTGCGCGTTGACTAGCTCAAAAATCTTCTGAGTCAAAACTTACATATAATTTTGCCCAAGTACTTAGCCCAAATTCTGAGACTTTAATAGCCTTAAAAAATATTCAATATGAAAAATATTCTTTTACTTTTTACTCTTTTCTTATTAGTAAGTTGTGGTTCTGATAAGGTGAAACATCCGGCACCATCTGCTAACCCAGACGCACACGCAGGACATAATCATGCACCGGGTGAACACGGACATGATCACGATCATTCCGGACACGCGCACGCGCAGGACAACCCAAATATCGTTACCAACCCTGATGGTTCTGTTCATATCAAAGGAGATATTACTGCCTTTTTAGTAGGAACTTGGGCGATAGAATATGCACTGGTTGGTTCTACGCCTAAAGTTGATAGTCGATACAAAGGTGCTTGGATTGAAATGGAGCCAGACTTTAATTTTACGACAGGTATTTATGATCAGGTAACCAATAAAGGAACTTATAAATTCGTAGATGAACCAGAGCGTTTATTAAGTTTTGATTTTGAAAAAGAGGAAAAATTATTACCTTCTGAGGCAATAGTGCAAGGATATGCCATAGGATTAGTACTCAAAGGTAATACGCCAATGGAAGGGAAAAGATCTCAAATAAAAATTAAACAAACGAGTAAAAGACCTACAAAACCCAACTAAAAAATACGGAATTTTTTTGCTAAAAATAACGATCAAAAAAAATTATTATGAATCGATTTTCCTATTTACTCTTTTTACTTTTATTCAGTTTTACTGCTTGTCAGAACGCAGGTAATTCGACTGCTGATGGAAAAGACACTGGAGCAGTTAAGGACAAAGCTGTCATGCCAGGAACCGCTGGAGATTTTGGAGGTTCTTTAATGAATGCTATGCCCGGCAGTAATATTTATGAGGTAAATTTAAGACAGTATACACCTGAGGGCACGATTGCTGCTTTTATGACGCACTTACCAAGACTCAAAAAAATGGGGGTAGACATTTTATGGTTTATGCCTATGCATCCGATTAGTGTAGAAAAAAGAAAACAAGGACTCGGAAGTTATTATTCGGTCGCAGATTATAAAGGATTGAATCCGGAGTATGGTACGATGGAAGACTTTGATAATATGGTGAAGAAAATTCATGAATTAGGAATGTATATCATCATTGATTGGGTACCAAATCATACAGGTTGGGATCATCCTTGGATTACAGCACATCCAGAATGGTATACCCAAGATAAGGATGGAAATATTATCGATCCGATTGATCCGGAAACTGGGGTTACCTGGGGATGGACGGATGTAGCAGATTTAAATTATGATAACCAAGATATGCGCAAGGAGATGATTCAAGACATGGCGTTTTGGGTGAAAGAGCGAAATATTGATGGGTTTAGAGTAGATGTTGCGCATAGTGTACCAAATGATTTTCATAAAGATATGATCGCCGAACTTCGGAAGATAAAACCCGTCATCATGTTGGCAGAATCTGATAAAGCAGAAAATATCAATGAGGCTGGATATGATATGGATTATGGATGGCCTTTCCATCATATTATGAATAAGATCGCTAAAGGAGAAGAAGAAGCGACGGCAATTGATGATTATTTAGTAGAAGATAAAGCGAAGTATAAGCGAGGTTATCATTTGCATTTTATTACAAATCATGATGAAAATACTTGGTCAGGAACAGAGTTTGAAAGAATGGGAGATGCACACCGTGTCATGGCGGTCTTAGCTTTTACCTTTGATGGAATTCCATTGATTTATTCTGGTCAAGAAGCAGGTAATCGAAAGCGATTGCGATTTTTTGAAAAGGATACCCTTAATTGGGACAAGATCGAATATGAGGCCTTTTATACTTCTTTATTAAAAATGAAAAAGGAGAATCAGGCGCTTTGGAATGGTAAAGCTGGTGGAGAGTTGGTTAAAATTTCTACCAATAATGATGCGCATATTTACGCCTTTACGCGTAAGAAAAATGAAGATCAAGTAGTGGTCATTATGAATCTTTCTAAACGACCTCAGGAAGCCGTCCTAGAAGGAGAATCCTACCTAGGAACCTATAGTAATGTCTTTGGAAACGGAACCATGTCGCTGCAAAAAGATATGAAAGTAACCCTTAATGCTTGGGATTTTCTAGTCTTAGAAAGGCACTAAAGTGTTTTTTTCAGGACAGTTTGCCCACAAACGGGAATCATTTTAAAACTAAATGGTTCCCGTTTTCTGTTAAGGTGTAGTATTTGCTGCAATACTTTAATAGAAGCTTTTTAAAAATGAAGCACAATGGTTACGGCTAAGTCATTGA
>CALKJE010000129.1 GCA_937995675.1 uncultured Saprospiraceae bacterium | reverse complement strand
GTGTGGCTCTCGACCAATAGGAGCCGGCTCAACCATCACAATACCACCTAAGTTAGCACCAGCATATTCTAGTGCCGCCACTCCTTTCACTACTCGAATTTTATTGGCTACCAAAGCATCAATCTCTGGACTATGATCATTTCCCCATTGCTGTCCACTTTGTGCCACTCCATTATTCAAGATGGTAATTCGAGGTCCAGTGAGACCATGAATAACAGGTTTGGAAATTCCACTACCATTTTTCAGCGTACTGACTCCAGCGATGGACTCCAATAAAGTGGAAATATTTTTATTAGCATTGTCGGTGATTGCTTGCTCTGATATGGATTGAGTGCTTTGAGTAGTCGCCGTTTGTGAACTACCTTCCACAATCACATCTTCCAATATATTATCGGAATGTTCCATCGTAATACGGAGCGTAGTGTCTGCCGTTAGTTCCACAAAAATATAAGTCGCTTCACAACCAATATGACTGATGGTCAAATGGTATTCCCCTGGACAAAGATTGGGAATTTGAAAGACTCCATGATGATCGGTTAGGGCACCTTGCTGTGTTTCGGCAATATAAATATTAACCAATTCTAGTGGCTCATCCGAATCGTGGTCGGTTACCAAACCATCTAACTGGATATTACAATTTTGGGCCAATCCTAAAATTGGCAAAAAGAAAAGGATAAAAAGAAAGTGAAATTTTTTATTGTACATTAATAGGGAAGATTACTTCAATATCTGTTTCGCCAATTTAAGTTTGACCAATCCATAACGACGATATGAACCATTTTGTTCTTAATAAAAGAATTTAATTAGGGGTCCTCATCCTAATTATTCTAACCCGAGCAAATCACTTACGCCAACCGGACGAACGACATTAAAACCTTCACCAAATTTAGCATTAATATAACGACCGTGAATTCGATTTTTAGCTTTAATAGACTCAAAAAAATCTTCACCAGAAATTGGGGTTTGTGGTCCTTTATTTTTCGCTTTTGATTTGGGATCGAAAAATTGCGTTTTATACGCAAGAATACATTCTAGCTTTTTTTCTAAATATGGGGTAATATCCACCACCAAGTCTGGATGTAAAGTATGATCTTGAATATAATGATAAACCACTTTGGGACGCCAAGCTTTCTGCAATACTCCTTTTTTCTTGGTCTCTACTTTACGTAGTCCCGCCAAAAAGCAAGCGTCTGTAATCAACTTCGCAGCTCGACCATGATCAGGATGTCGATCGCTTAGTGCATTTGCTAATACGATATCTGGTTGACAGCTACGGATCACTTTAATGATCTTCTTTTTATTTTTTGTACTAAAACCGAAAAAGCCATCGCCAAGATTTAAGGTCTTTCGAAAACTCGCCCCCATAATTTTAGCAGAAGCTAGCCCTTCTTTTTTCCGAGTTTTGGCGGTGCCACGTGTTCCCATTTCTCCTTGCGTCAAGTCTAGTAATCCAACCGAATATCCCAGATCAATATGTCGCAATAAGGTTCCACAACAACTTAATTCTACATCATCGGGATGCACACCAATGGCCAGTATATTTACTTTCATGTTTTGCTATTTGCTTCTTGCTATTTGCTGCTTGCCCTATTCTATCGCGATTCTAAGAAGCAAATAGCATTTTTATACAACAAGGATTTATGCTAACGAAATTTTATTTTTATAATAATTAAGTGCTCTGTAATTTAAGTTTTTCATGTTCAATCGCTTAATAAACGATTAAACGATTAAACAAATTAAACGAAAGAATTTTCAAAATATCAGTTAATTTGAATTACAGGGTATTAAGCTTACAATAATTTCTCAATGGCTCTTTTTATTTTCTTACCATTCGGATTGGTAATGCTTAGAAAATAATCCACTACTCTCCCCTCTTTATCGACGAGGTATTTGTGAAAATTCCATTTAGGTTTAGAAGAAACACTTCCGTTCTTGGATTTGTCAGATAGGAAATCATACAATGGATGAACGCCACTGCCTTTGACTTTTATTTTATTAAAAATAGGATAAGACGCCTCATATTTCATTACACAAAATTGTGCAATCGCTTCTCCCTCCAATGGTTCTTGCCCAGCAAAATCATTACTTGGAAACGCAAGAACTTCTAAGCCTTGATCTTTGTATTCAGCATAGACTGCTTCCATATCTTCTAGTTGCGGTGTAAAACCACATTTAGAAGCCGTATTAACCACCAGTAATACTTTACCAGCATATTTTTTTAAGTCCACGATCGCTCCCGTGGTATCTTCCACTTGAAATTGGTGAATTGAGTTTGACATAATTTTTATTGAATACAACAATGGAAGACAAAAATAGTTAAAAAGAAGATGGGTTGGTGAATCTTATTGGATTATAAATAATTTTGACAAAATGAATAGAATAGAAATGAGTGAGACTGTTCTGTTAAAGTGTGTCAGCGCGGGCGGCTTCCTTTAGGATTAGAGGCGCGGGCGGCAAAATGACACACTTGATCAAACAGTCCCAAATGAGTCGCATTAGAAAAAGTCACAGCGTTGATGCGATCCCTTAATGAGTTTTTTTGAAATTAGCCAATGCCAGTTGAAGCTTATTATAGAATTTTGAATTGCTTCCTTGATATCCAAAAGGCTCTATTAATAATTGCTCTTGGGTATCCAATACAACATATAAAGGTTGACTATTTGTTTTGTACTCAAATATTTGAATTGCCGTATTTAGATGCCCTAAATTTTTAATCTCAGATGGATTCGTCTTAATTTTAAATTTACCAAGCATCCGATGCTTATGTTCCTCAGAAATTACCCGTCGATCATCAACAATCATTTCGATAACTATAAAATTACGATTTAGAAAATTTGATAATTTCCACGAACTTAGATAATCATTATCAAATTCACTATATCCCAACCCATAAGCAGTAAAAACAATTAAAGTTGGCTTATCAATTCTCTTAGCATAATCTATCGCAGCTTCATAATCATGAAATTTAGGCACCTCTACCTGACATCCACTACCAGAAATAAATAGAATCGCTACCAGAATTATTTTCCATTTACAAAAAAAAGGAATGAAATTATTTTTCATGAAACATAGAAACTAAGAAAAGAAACTATTTCCTAAAACCCACTCAACACCAATGGCTTCACCGCCATTCCTTGATCTGATTCTACCATTAGCAAATACGTTCCGGCAGGCGCCGACGAAATATCTACATCCATTAAAATCTCTCTACCGTTTTCTTGGGTTAAAAAGATCGTCTTTCCGCTTAGGTCTACGATTTTTATATCAACCGCTATAGCATTTTCAAATATTAAATCTACTTTAAAAACCCCATTGGAAGGATTAGGAAAAATACGGAACAAAGAGAAATAGGCTGGCAATTCTGTTGCCGTAGGATAATCTATATAAAAATCTGTTTCACTGGTACACCCGTTGGCATCCGTGATCGTCACTGTATAATCGCCACGTGTTAGGTTATTAACAAAAATACCCGTTGCGCCATTACTCCATTGGTAAGTATAAGGTCCTTGACCTCCCGAGACATTCGCGATTGCTGTTCCCGTATTGGTTTGGGTGCCGGTCGTAATTACATTGGTAAAAATCTCTCCGGTATTTTCGATAGTAATAGATCCAATCAAATTACAATCATTCGCATCCACAATTTCAAAAACATAATCACCCACTGGTAAATTTTCTAGAGAGACGCCCGTTGCGCCATTAGACCAATTTACCTCATATGGTGGTGTACCAGAAGTAATATCTAGTAGAATCATTCCATCTTCTGCATCTACACAACTAACATTATCAATTTCAGAATTAAAATTAATCGGCGTTCCTGCATCAATTACCGTAGAAGCAGTTTGGGTACATCCAGCAGCATCTGTGATCGTCAACGAATAAGTACCCGATGGTACGTTTGGTAAATCAGCAGTCATCGCTCCTGTGTTCCACATATAATTATATCCTCCAGTTCCACCCGATACGTCTGTTGCAATATATCCTTGTCCAGAACAAGCACCATTGGTTTCAAAACTAATTCCCAATGCTGGAGCAACCAATAGATTGACACGATGTACACTATCGCATCCTTGGTAGCTAGACAAATTAAGATCCACTTGACTATTTTCAGTATAAACGACTCCATTATACATTTCACCATAACAAAGATTTACCGTTTCATTGGTCATTGCAATTTCTAAATCAGTAATGGTAAAATTAGTCGTACCTGTACACGCAGCTTCGTCTGTTACCGTCACCGAATAAGTACCAGACTCATTTATAGAAATGGTACTTTGGGTGCTTCCTGTTGACCATTGATAATTGGTATAAGAATTTATTAAGCCTAATAAAGCAGGTTGTCCTTCTGAGCAAACCTCGCTCGGTCCAGTTCCTGAAATTTGTAAATCTATTCCAGTCGCTACGGTAAAATTGTCGATTCCCGTACATCCTACAGTGTTGGTCACCGTTACCGAATAATTACCTGGTCCAGAGATGGGTAATTCAGTACCTGTAGAATTATCACTCCATTCATATGCTGAATAAGTATTTGATAAAGTAAGATTGGCCATTCCGCCCGTACAAATAGCCATTGGTCCTGAGATCTCAGGAACCACTTCTGCTTCCGCTTCTACGATGACACTCGTTGTAACAACACAATTATTATCGTCTGTTATACTGACCTCATACACTCCTGAAGTTCCCACCACAATTGTTTCCATATTACCTCCATTAGACCAGTTATATTGATCAAAACCAGGAGTGGCTGCTAAGCTAGTTACCTCTCCATCACAAATACTTAAGCTACCTATTATTTGTAAATCTACGGTTGGAAAACCTTCTACGACAAAACTAGCTACACCAAAACATCCATCTTCATCACTCACCGTTAGTCCGTAAGTACCTGGACCGGTCGCTAACATATCCACTCCTTCGCTACCATCCGACCATAGGTAAGAAGCAAATCCTTCTTCTGCATTTAAGGTAAATTCAGCATCTACACAACTCTCCGCCGGACCGCTGATCGTCGTCATAATACCACAGTTAAGATCTAGAAAATTAGCAATGATCGTATCTCCTGTTTCTAAACTCATATTGATGGCAATCTGCGTTTCGTCGGGACTAAAAGTATTATTGGCCACCTCCCAATGAGAGAAGGCAAAATTGATTTCTGGTAATGCGGTAAAATTTAGATCAATGCCACCAAAATAAGAAGACGTCCAAGGATAGGTCGTACCAATGGCACTGTTCATTTGAACTTTACCACTAGCCGGTGGAAAAACATCTACCAACAGATCATAAGGTCCCGTAAGTCCTTCTTCTTCATAACAGTCCGCTACTTGATCAACCACGACCACACATTTATTTTGAATTTGTGATCTAAGTGAATCTAGATTTTCATACCAATCATCTAAACTACCATTCCAACGAGCTATCTGGCGAGGCATTTCTGGTTCTATTTCAGCAATCATCTCATCCAATAATCCTAGCATATTTTCACAACTAAAAGTCGTAGCGGCTAAATCTGCATAGCGACTGGCATATTGTTGAAAGAAGTTTTCGTTTTCAAATAAAGCCACCAACATTTCAATATGACCGATATCTGGATTGTCTACATCTCCAAAAACACCTTCTACATCACAAGGATCACTCTCCCATGTTACATCCGGAAGACCCGTGAAATTTTGTCCCAACCCAAAAATATTATCCATGTCCCAAAGACAATAACGCCAACCGGTTCCTTCCCCTTTTCGACCACGCCACCATTTTGTATTCCAATTAAGCCAGTCTGTATTGACCACAAACGTATTTAGAATAATATAATCGATCATACTACTGACGTCCAATCTTTCTGTAACATAATCATAGTTACTAGAAATAGATAAGTCATTAGAAACTATAAAATCATAGAGTGTTTCCCAATCATCATCCGAACCATAGCGTGCGTCTAAGCCGCCCCAATATTCTAGCATGTCCACCCACTGCTCTCCTTGATCATAATAATATTTAGTATAGTCAGAATCAATTCGTTCGCGCATTTCATAAACACCCCAATATTCTCCATTCACATAAAGCACACAACGACGGTAGCGACGTTCATCTAAGTTGAGATCATTGCGATCAGAAAGCTCTTGTACATAAGCATCTCGAATATGACAAGAAGGTCGGCCCCATTCTATGGCAGCTCTAGGAAAATTATCAGAAGCACTGGCTTTTAAAATAAATACATCAAAGTCTGTTCTGTCAGAGGTTGGAAAAAGTTGGTGATCAATTTTATGCGCATAACCATAATCGTCTTCGACGTAAAATCGGATACCCCGTTGATCTAAATTCCAAGAATCATTACCATGAGAACGGAAATGTCCAAGCATATCAAAAATCCGTGTTCCATCTTCAAAATATTCTGTATGAGTAATATAATTTCGATCAAAATTATTTCCATTCAAAAGAGTTTCTACTCGATCGGAAGAAACCGAGACAACCGGTAAAGAGTGGGTTTCGTTAATAAAATAGGTATTGACAATCGTAAAACTTGGCGCATGTGTATCTACCGTCGGAAAAGCTTTTGCCTTAACCACCGTTGTACTACTGATCGTGATGGGTCCAGTATAAAGAGAACTATTAAAATTAGTTGGTTCATCACCATCTAGGGTATAACGAATTTCTGCATCCGCTCCAGCCAATAAAGTCAACGTAATCGATCCGTTATAAAATCCTGCCACCTCAGAAAAAATAGGAGCGTCTGTATATTCAGTTTTAAAATTTTGATTGGATTGGTTTGGAGAAGGTTGGGTTGTTACGCCCCAAGTTGGTGCTCCGTCCGCAATTCGACCACGTGCATGATCTTGTTGTGTAGGATTCACCATTTGAATAAAATCTATTGGTACACCAGAAGGATCACTTAGTACGATATACTCCTGCTTCATCTGGGTCAATTTAAAATTCGTATGAATTCCAGAAAAGGTCATTTCGTCTCGACCATCACAGATAAAGAGTTGATGATCATTGGCAGGAATAACGACTCCCGCAGGAATCTGCCACTTGGTTGGATTGTCAATTTTATCACTCAAATAATATCCCGTAAGGTTAACGGTAGAATTTGTGGTATTATACAATTCAATCCAATCAGGATGTTTTCCTAAGTTGTCTTGAAGTCCATCGACATTAGAAGCAGAAAATTCATTGATGACCACCGACTGTGCTCCCAGCATGCATGGAAGCAGGGACCATAAAATAAGCAAAATGACAGACCGGACTAAAGGAAGGTTATTGAGGTTCAAGGTTGTTGTTTTTTGAAGACGGTTCTTTAAAGTGTGCAAACGCAAAAGCTTTCCCAGTGTTAAAACTGAGAACAGAAATCGTTGAAATCATGAACTAAGGCTAATGATCAAACCCAAAGAGACGGGTTGCCACACACTTGGCTGAATAGTCCTGTTTTTTGTTATTCTCCAAGATAGGGGTTTTGGGAATAAAAAACAGTTGAAGAGAGGGATAAATGAAAAGTTTTTAGGTCATTGAATGACAATAGTCAAAATAATCCGATTAAAACGATTGAATCGTTAAACACTAAGCACATATTTAGCTTCAACCATTCAATCGTTCATCCTATGAGGCCTACCACTTTATCAACGCAGAACCCCAAGTAAAGCCACTACCAAAAGCCGCCATACAAACGAGATCACCTTCTTTGATTTTACCTGCTTCCCAAGCTTCGCAGAGTGCGATCGGAATAGAAGCGGCGGTAGTATTTCCGTATTTCTGAATATTATTCCAGACCTGATCGTCGCGTAAGCCCAGCCGTTTTTGAACAAACTGACTGATCCGTAGATTGGCTTGATGAGGAATCAGCATATCGATATCGGTGGGTTGAAGTCCGTTGGTTTGCAAGGCCTCCATAATAACTTCTGGGAATTTTTGAACAGCCATTTTAAAAACGGCTTGGCCTTCCATATTCGGATAATAGTTTCCGTCTTCCCACATTTTTTCAGTAAGAAATGCACCACCAAACTCTTGTTCTGGATAACCAAATTGTTCCGTACCGAGATGTACACCACTATGACAACCAGGATTGATATAGGCTAATTTTTCAGCATAGTCTCCATCGGCATGAAGGTGCGTAGATAAGATTCCTGAGGTTGAATCTTCGGTTGGTTGAAGCACTACCGCTCCGGCACCGTCTCCAAAAATAACGGTTACGTTACGACCTTTGGTAGAAAAATCGATTCCGTAAGAGTGTACTTCAGAACCGACTAGAAGGACGTTTTTATACATGCCCGTTTTGACAAATTGATCCGCAATACTTAATCCGTAAACGAATCCACTACATTGATTTCGGATATCTAAGGCACCAATCCCTTGCATCCCTAATTGACGTTGGAGTAAGACGGCACAACCTGGAAAATAGTAATCGGGACTGAGCGTAGCAAAAATGATAAAGTCTACATCAGCAGCCGTGATACCTGCTCGTTCGATCGCAATTGCAGCTGCTTTAGCTCCTAGCGTAGAAGTTGATTCTTTATGTTTTTCAGCGTATCGACGTTCCTTGATTCCTGTTCGTTCCTGAATCCATTCATCAGAAGTATCCATTACTTTGGTTAGGTCATTGTTCGTAACCACCTTTTCAGGTACATAGAATCCGATTCCAGCTATTTTTGTGTTTTTCATACGAATGTTGCTTAGAAGTTATTTAAAAACTCCAAAATTGACTACGAACTGATTAAATTATTCAACTCTTCCCCGAATCAAGTTCGGGACAGGCGCCTTTTTTCTCGTCCATAGCGCGGCTATGCACTCTAAAAAGAGGCTCGATTTGAACAATTTTCTCTAGTTCTCGCCTTCTTTTCGAATTATTAAACAACTTCTTAATTTGGTAATGCCTATCTAATATAGATTGGCTAAAGAAGGTGTAAAATCGTAAAATTATAGGCTTTTTCAAAATCAGTAGAGTTTTCAATGGTCGTATAGCCTTGATTTTCCACGAAAATGAGATTTATATGAAAAAACTCACTTGTCTAAGGATTCGCATTAGATACTATTTACAATCAAAACCAGTGAACCTAATAGATATCTGACTCAACGTTTTTGTATATTTACATATAAAAATCGTTTAGAAAACAACTAAAACCACATCGATATGGATTTATGGAAAGCAATTATGAATTTTGTCAAAGGTATTCTTGGAAAGGAAAAGAAGAAGGATAAGGACAAAGAATAACTCAACGAGAAAAATTTTTCTATAAAAAAACCTTCTCTTAGCAATTAAGCTTAGAGAAGGTTTTTTTATTAGATTTTTTATTATAAAAACGTCTTACGAATTTACGCGCAAGGCTTTTAAGCATGCTTCTAAACTCTCCTCCCAATGTGGAATTTCTAATCCAAAGGCTCCTCTAATTTTAGCTTTATTCAACAAACTAAAATGAGGACGCT
>CALKJE010000128.1 GCA_937995675.1 uncultured Saprospiraceae bacterium | reverse complement strand
AATACTTGTTACTGGATTGGTATCATCTACGATCATTGGTTCTCCAATGATCGCTTCCCAATAACCAGTAATTCCATTACTAGTGATCGCAGAAAGACTGGTTCCGTCGCCACAGATTTCTTGATCGTTTCCTGCATTAGCCGCAGGTAAATTGTCAATAGATTCTACTTCCAAAAGTAAATTTAATAGTGTGTCACAATCACTTCCTGAACCAGGAAGTGTTTGCATATACGTTCCAGCAGTGGTATAATCTACGTTGTTTAGACTATAAGTTTCTCCATTACAGATCGTTGCTTCAAGATTGGAAATGATATTTTCTGAGATCTCAATGGTCGTTAAACCTATATCCGCACAAGCATTAGCATCAGGCACAAAACTAATGGAGATATTTCCTGACAATCCGCTTGGATCAAAAATATTTGTATTAGCAGTAATACCTGTTCCTTCCCAGTTTCCGCTAATTCCATCTTGTAGGGTAGGGAGCGTGATGGGATCTGCACCTTCACAAAGTGCATTGAAATTATCTAAAGTATAAGCAGTGTTTTCTACTGTCAGGTTAAGTGTAGTAATGGAATCACAACCAGCGGCAGAACCATTTGGAATCGTCTCCATATACTCTCCTGTTTCAAAATAAAATGAGCTACCTAGGGCTATGGAATCTCCTTCACAAATACTTGCTGTAATCGTTTCTGAGGCGTTATCACCTACTTCAATATCTGTAGTACTCAAACTTACTGCACAAGCTCCCGCCTCTGGTATAAATTCGAGTGGAAAAATACCATTTGAGACCGTCGGATCAAAGGTATTTCCATTTATAACATTGGTACCTGACCAGGTTCCGGGAATTCCGGATTGCGTCATCGGTAAGTTGAATAGACCACTTGAACTACAAAGTCCTGGAAAAACATCTAAGCTGATTTCGGTAGTTACATCCGTGATGGTAATAGTCAGGATCGAATCACAACCTGCAATAGAAGTGAGGTCTTGCGTAAAAATACCTGCAATTGCGTAAGTTTCTCCGTTGATCATTACTGTTTCGCCAGTCGATTCGCAGATAGATTCATTAATAGATCCAGTAGCAAAACTACCAATCATAATGGTGGTTGTATTTGCAATTAAACATTCATCGCCAGTTGGTGTAAAGGTTAAGTCAAAATCTCCGGTTCCTAATCCATCAGGATTGAATTGATCTCCTGTCGCATTTACTCCAATCCCCGTCCAGATACCCGTAATCCCCTCCGGTGTTGTTGGAGGAAGTGCAACAGGATTGCTACCGCAAACCATGCCTAGTGATTCAGGCAGCATAACCGAAGTTGCTTCGTTTATTTGAATAAAAGTAGTATTGGCAAGAACACAACCTCCACTGGTTGGCGTAAAGGTTAATTCAATATTACCAGTCAATGCATTTGGATCAAAACTATTATCATCAACTCCATCGCCAAACCAAGTTCCTTCTGTACCTGATTGAATTGGTTCTAAACTAATTGGATCATCGATGGCACAGATAGCTGTTGGTGGTGGATTTTCCAGTACCACTTGACCGCCATCGTTGATGGTAGCTTGGGTAGTCGTAGCCATAAAACAACCCATTTCTGTTGGAGTAAAAGTGAGGTCAATCATTCCACTGAGCGTAGCTGGATCAAATTCATTTCCTGCTGTATTTACTCCGAGACCAGACCAAGTACCAGCAACGCCGTCTTGAATAAGGTTTAAAGGGATTGGCGCGTCTCCTGCACAAAGCGAAGGAATAGTTTCTAGCATGACTGGACTATTTGCATTGACGGTTACCTCGGTAGTCGTTGGGGCAAAACAACCTGTTTCTGTTGGGGTAAAAGTGAGCTCCACCAATCCACTGAGTCCAGCAGGATTAAACATGTTTCCACCGCTGACCCCATTATCTCCAGACCAAGTACCAGTAACGCCGTTTTGGGTAGTATTTAAAGTGATGGGTTCGTCTCCGGCACAGAGTGCAGCAATGTTTTCTAGTGGAACTGATACAGGAGCCTTTGCAGTAATTTCAATAAAAACGATAGAATCACAGGTAGCTCCTGCCAGGGTATCCTGGTAACTTCCTGGCATGGTAATCTCAACTCCAGAGACGGTTAGTATTTCGCCTGGACAAATAGAATCGGTAACTGTGCTTGAGGAGAAACTACTGATGGTAATATCGGTTGAATTTGGTTCTGCACAATTACCTTCTTCTGGTGTAAAGGTGAGTGTAATATTATCAGAAAGCGTTGCTGGGTCAAACATATTTTCATCTACACCAAGACCTGACCAATTACCATTTACTCCTGCTTGTATGGTAGGCAAGGCAATTGGATTTGCGGAGCTACAAATCTCTCCAAGATTCTCTAGTTCTACTGGTTCTGGTTGAGTAGTTTCAAGTCTTAGAATCAGGATAGAATCACAATTGTTGGCCGTAGCCATTGGGACAACTTCATTAAAAGTTCCAGCAAATTTATAATAAGTATCACCGACCAAAATACTATCCCCTTGACAAATAGTCGCAGAGATTTCTCTGGTTGCAGGTTCATGAAAATCTAAATTTATATTCACAGTGGAATCACAGCCTGCACTAGTAGCTGAAGGGAAAATTTCAACTCCAGTTCTTAAACTTTCTCCATAAACGGTTCCTCGAACGGTAATCGTTTCACCGGGACAAAGCGTTTGATCCAATTCAAAAACTGGTGCTTCGTTATAATTCAAATTAATATTAACAATAGAATCACAACCGGTATAACTACCTCCAATAAAGGTGAGGGTATCGGAAGAATTATTACAGTCAAAAGTTTGACCATCAATGACTACTTCTTCACAGCCACAATATTCTCCACCAATATTATTTTCTACAAAAGAATTAAAACTTAAGTCAACAATGATGGTAGAATCACAACCACGGAAACTCGCATTTTCTAAAACAATTGAATCATATTCTAAAAACATAGGAGCCTCTCCATAAATAGTTCCATTGACTTCAATAGTAGTTCCGGAACAGAGTGTTGGATCTTCTCTGTAAATAGATTCTGGGAAAAAACGAACATTAACTTCGACTAAAGAATCACAACCGTTAAATGCTGCTGGGCCAATATTTTCAGTGCCCGAAGTATTCAAAGCATGATAAGCCGTACCGTTGAAAAATAGGGTGTCGGTTGCACAGATTCTTTCTTCATAAAAACCAGGAGAAGGATCCGGAAAATAAACAACCGTTACATTGACCATAGAATCACAGCCACCGATGCCTTCGCCTTCCAATGTTTCAAAACCACTGTCAACTCCACCGTCTTGACTACCATAAAGTGTATTGTCAAATATCTCGCTTTCACCTGGGCACAGTCGAATCGTATATTCTCCCGTTACTTCTGGGAAATAGTTAACGGTTACTTGAATAAAAGAATCACAACTATTGGCTCCAACTCCAGAAATAACTTCCATTCCTGCATCTATGCCACCGTCTCCATAAAGGGTTCCATTGTAAGTGAAATTATCATTCTCACAAATGGTTCGTGTGAAGTTTCCTTTTAAAGAATCATAAAAACTGATCGCTACATTTACAGTAGAATCACATCCATAAAATCCTTCATTGTCTAAGACAACGGTTCCACTTGGATCTGCCGCGTTAAATATTCTGCCTCTAAGCACAAACGCTTGTCCTGGACAAACCTCAGGGAAAATATTGGCTTCTTCTGGTTCATAGATCGTGACCGTAACATTATAGGTAGAATCACAACCGTTTGGATCTATGTTATCAAATACTTCCGTTCCAGAAGTTGTTCCTGCATTATAGATGGTTCCATTAAATTCAACAAAGTCGCCATCACAAATAACGAAGGTCGTATCTGCTTCACTAGGAGAATAAAAATTGATAAAAATATTTCTTAGTGTGTCACAACCATTAATTCCTGGAATCAATTCTGTTCCACTTTGTTCATATGTAGGGTCTATAGCTGGATTTCCATAGGTAGTACTATTAATTACAATGGTTTGATCCGCACAAAAGAAAGGAACATAGCTATCTGTAATTTGATTTTGAAAGGAGATATCAATAATGACGGTGGAATCACAACCATTGGGTAGCATCATTTCTTCAGTTCCCATTTGATCTAATGGGCTTTCTCCATATTCAGTACCATTCACAATAATAGTTTGTCCTGGACATAAGACATCGTCACGAGTTACGGTAACACCGTCAACGAGGGTAATCGTTACCGTGATTAGAGAATCACAACCATTCGGTGCGACGTTTGTAAAACGTTCCACACCAGTTTGAGGCAACGGCGAGGCGCCATATTCTGTACCATTGATGAAAACAGTTTGTCCATCACATAGCTGTCGATCATCAGTGCCTTCGTAGAGCGGATGGAAGTTTAGATCGATGGTGACTAAAGAATCACAACCTCGAAAATTATCATTTGCTAAAGTTTGGTTTCCAGTTGCATTTCCAAAATAATAGGCAACGCCATCTACATAAACGGTATCACTCCGACAGTAGGTTCCATCGATGGTATGAGTGGCGAGTGGAAAGAAATTTAAATCAACTTCAACAATAGAGTCGCAACCACTAACTGTAAAGGTTTCGGTTCCTTGATCCTCTCCAAAATAGTAAGGAGTTCCATTTACAAAAACGGTATCGTCTGGACAAATAGTAGGTTCAAATGGTACAGGCATTCCACTCATAATCGTCAGGTCAATCACAACGATGGAATCACAACCATATTGATCTGGTTCAGATACATCTTCACTTCCAACGCGCGGAAATCCTGCATTAGGATCGCCATAGTCTGTACCGTTGACGGTGATAAATCCACCAGCACATAGCACACTATCAATTATTTCTGTACTGGTTCCACAACTAACGGTGATTGTCTGACAAGTACTGACTAAAGTTAATAATGGTAATGCTGGATTAGTGACAAAACAGCAATATTCTCCCGCATCGGCAAAAGTGATGGGACTAAGGTCCAGTTGATTGACAGATAAAGGAGGTCCGAAAGGAACGCCGTTTCTGGTCCAATTATATACATTGGTGGTCAATCCAGCATCAATGCCTAGGTCGATGGAATAAGTATCGCCAGTTTGAAGCGCAACGGCAGCTGGAATATCAAAGGTGTCTTGAGGACTATATAAGTTCTGTCCAGTCCGATTCATAAAATTGGCGTTCGGAACTAAATCATCGAAAGTGAATTTATTATTGTAACAGATGATTGCATCTGTTTGAAATATATCAGTTACAGGTGAAGATGAAAAATCAGGAAGCGAATCAAAGCAATTATTATAGATGGTAAGCTCCATAAGAAAGTCAAGGTCCAGAAAATTCTCTGGGATAGCACCTGTGAGTTTATTATTATCTACCCAGAGAACTTGAAGATTTGCAGC
>CALKJE010000127.1 GCA_937995675.1 uncultured Saprospiraceae bacterium | reverse complement strand
TTTACTATGCGTATCTTTCCCATCTTTTTAGAGGAAAGATAAAAAATATTA
This sequence comes from uncultured Saprospiraceae bacterium, assembly GCA_937995675.1. Taxonomy (GTDB): domain Bacteria; phylum Bacteroidota; class Bacteroidia; order Chitinophagales; family Saprospiraceae; genus JALZUU01. The sequence goes on along the minus strand of CALKJE010000127.1, from coordinate 6,612 downwards.
TACAAACTAATTTTGTCCTCTTACTTATGTATAATATTCTATTTAGCATAGTCTAATAGTAATAACCAAAGTTAATATTAAATCTCGATTCCCAATTGTTGTTTGAATCTCCACTGGTAAGCGCATTCTCCCATTGAGGCCCTAACCAGGGTTGGTGTTTGCCTAAGGCATAATCCAAATAAATATAGACTTGCTTGGCTGAGAACAGTATTCCAGAAACATTCATCTGAGTATCTTCCCAGCTAGCCTTAGCTTTATCCATGTAAGAATAGTCGTTATAGATTTGTAGAGAAGAAATAGGACCCCATTTAACTGGAAAAGTATAGGCTATACCCACAGAATAGATACTTGCCTTGGCTGCCGTCCGATATGGAAAACCATAGGCAGTCATCTCAACAAAATCTCTACTTGTTCCTGTGGCATTTTTAGGTTGATTATTATAGGTCAAAAATTGGGCTTTGATATTTAAATTTTTATAGTCTCCTTCGTAATGCAATCCTAATCCGTAGTGACTCCCAACTTCTTTTGTATCAATATTCCAAATACCTCCATATTGAATAGAAGAACCAATTTTTTGATTAAAATCTCCTCCGAACTTATAATTGAAACGAACATTAATTTGATTTACTTCTTTATTACGTCCCGAAAAATCATAGCTGTAGCGTGCATCGGAAACGGGCGAATTATCCGATAACTGTAGGTCTTCTGCATTTTTATAAAAACCAATATCCAGCTGAAATTTCTCCTTTTCTAAACTATAACTCAATCCCATATCATGGTCGTCCTCAAATCCTAGATAAAAAGGTAGCTGAAAAAACCAACTATGCGAATTAAATTGCTGGGTACCAAAATAGGCAGGAATTAATCCTAATTTTAAATGGCTTTTATCATTTAATTTATATTGAAACCAGCCATATTTCAAAAATGTTCCTCCAAAATCACTTGCATAGAATCGTTGATCCATTTTGAAAAGCCATCTCTTATAGTTTGCCTCTACCGTAATCCGGAATACTTCGAACCCAAAATCTCCACCTCGTTTTCGCTGATTTGTTTTCCAGGATGAATAATTATAATTGAAGCGTAAGGCACCTCCTATTTCAAGTTTTGGTTTTTGATCTTCCTTTTCTGTGATCTCTTCTTGCGAAAAGGCAGTACCGACACCAAAGATCATCAATAAAAGGATAGTTGTAATTTTATTCATCGTATAAATTTTCTGGATTTGACAAATGTATAAAAAGAATTCTGAAAATTAGATAGTGTTTTTTCTGCTTGTCTTAAAAAGTGATATACTGTTGATTTATGGAGATTTTTAACAAAAAAAACGCTAATGATTCAGATTCTGGATGTTAATCCATAATATCCTTAAAATCCCATTATCAAATCATGAGAATCCATAATTCTCCCTTGGCCTTCTCATTCACATAACGTATATTTACCAAAACCTTGATTAAGATAAACCGAACTATGATTAAAGACTTATTCAATAAAGTGCTGAATACACAGATAGAGCCCATTTCTGGGTATGATGCAGCATTTATCTACTCTGAGACTCCTAAAAGTCCCATGCATATTGCCTCGCTTACTGTAGTGGAAGGATCACTGGATTATGAAGAATTTAAAACGGGAGTAGCGAATAAATTGCACTTAATGCAGCGATTTCGACAGCGACTCGTTAATGTCCCTTTTAATGTTGATTATCCTTTCTGGGCCGATGATCCGAATTTTGATATTGATCTGCACGTTCAACATATCCGATTACCCGAACCAGGGGATTGGAAAACTTTAAGAAAATTGACGGCTTCGATTTTTAGTACGCCCTTAGATTTGCGTCGTCCCTTATGGTCGATTCATTTTATTGAAGGGATTACCAATATCGATCAAGTTCCTAAAAACTCAGTGGCTATCCTGGCAAAAGTTCATCACGTAATGATTGATGGAATGTCTGGGGTCGGAGTAATGGGATTGCTATTTAGCTTTACGCCGGAAACGAAACAATACGAAGACGAAAAGCCAGTGCCATTTCAACCACAGCCTTTACCAAATGATATTACTTTATTGGCCAAAAGTTATATAGGCTTTTTAAAAAATCCACTTCGAGTTCCTCGGATTGCAGGAAAGGCGATGTTTAATATTATGAAAAGTCGTGCGGCAAAGAAAATGATGCTGGGTAGTGAAACCATCAACCCTGCTTATCCGGTTCCGCACACGATTTTTAATGGTCATATTTCTCCCAAAAGACTTTGGGGAACCGCGATTATTTCACTCGATCGCGTAAAGGTTTTAAAGAAAACCATGGAGGTGACGATCAATGATATCTTCTTGGCCATTTGTTCTGGAGCCATTCGAAAATATTTATTAGAAAAAGATAAATTGCCTAGTCAACCATTGGTGGCCAATGTACCAGTTTCAGTTCGAGCAAAAGAGGCAGCAAATGATATTAATAATCAGATTTCTAATATGATGATTCCGATCGCTACGCATGTGGAAGATCCGATTGAACGATTAGAAACCATTCAAGAACAAACCATTCAAGGAAAAATTCGTCATCAAGCACTAGGCGCAAATACACTGGCAGAAATGGCCAATGCCGTTCCTTTCGGATTAGCGAATTTGGCCGCAGGAGTTTATTCTAGATATAATCTAAATGAGCTACACCGACCTCCTTTTAATGTTACCATCTCAAATGTTCCTGGTCCACAGATTCCACTTTATCTAAATGGTCGGAAGGTAGATTCTATTTTTGGTTTGACTCCGGTAGTTGATGGGTTTGGATTAATCATCGCGATTTTTTCTTATAATGGAAAAGTGAGTATTACAGCTACTTCTGATGTGAAAACAATGCCGGACATTGAGGTCTTCGCACGTTATCTCAGAGAATCAGCCAATGATTTGGAAGCCGTAATTTTAGATCGTGGAAAAGTGAAAAAAGCAGTGGCAAAAAAAGTGCACCGTACCCATTCCTTTTTTAATAAAATCAAAAAGCACTTTAAAGATCATCCACGACTAACAAAAAAGATTCGAGGTGTCTACCAGATGGAAGTAAAATATCCAGAGAAGGTAGAAACGTGGCAATTGGATCTACGAGAACAACCTGCGAAAATTTCTAAACGTCCAGTGAAAAATTTCCAATCCAAAATTTTTGTAGATGCTAATCATTTGACACGACTTGTAAAAGGAGGACTCTCTTGGGACGAAGCTCAAGTACAGGGACGGATTAAATTAGAAGGTAGTGCCAGTCGTCAAGAAATTTTACTGACGTTGTTAAATAAAATAACCAAATAAATGGAAAAGTCTTTGAGTTTTACGTTTGCTGCTCGAGATGGTAAAGAGGTTTTTTACACCCATTGGCCAATTGGCAAGGATGAAAAATTGCGGGGTGTTGTACAAATTGCACATGGATTAGGCGAACACATCGGGCGATACGATGAAGTCGCATTACTGCTAAATAGAGCAGGATTTGCCGTTTATGGAAATGACCATCGTGGACACGGACGAACAGCAGATGATGGGAAATCTTTAGGAGAGTATGCTGGGAAAAGTTTCTGGGACGATGGGATTGAGGATATGTATGAAATGACGGAATTGATTAAATCTGAATATCCGGATATCCCTTTTATTTTATTAGGACATAGTTTGGGGTCACTTTTGAGTCGTGGTTATATTGCTCGGTATGGTTCTAATGTTGATGCGGTAATTATTTCAGGAACTGCAGGTTATATAAAAGTTTTAGGTCCGGCAGGCGTTGGGATTACGAATTTGCTCGCGCGTTTTAAAGGATCAACTGCTAAAAGTCCATTGATTGAGTCTTTCTTTTTTGATCAGTTTAATAGAAAATTTAAACCCAATCGAACGAAATTAGATTGGCTTTCACGGGATGAACACGAAGTAGATAAATTTGATAAAGATCCTTTGCGTTCTGAAAAGTTTCATATTGGAATATTACAGGGGGCAGCAATAGGCGGTAAAATGGCGAATGCATCAGAAACCCTTAAAAAGACACCCAAAGATTTACCGATGTATATTTTTTCTGGAGATCAAGATCCTGTCGGAGAAATGGGTGCTGGCGTAAAACGGGTTTATCGAGATTATAAAAAAGCAGGAATGAAAAATTTAACTCTGAAATTATATCCCGGAGGTCGTCACGAAATGTTTAATGAAACGAATAAAAAAGAAGTGATTGCGGATATGATGGACTGGATTAATAAAATAATTGCATGATAAAGAAGGAAAGATTATACAGATATTTCGTGGAGTTGATTTTTGCAATTAGGCAAGAAGCAAAAAAGTTTGACGAAGATGCTTTGGAGGAGATTTTTATAAAAGTAAAAAAACATCCTTGGGGGCATATGTTAGACTTTAGAAAATCCTATGGCCGGGATAGTGGCAAGGATGTGGAATATCGTTTTAGAAAATTATTAGCGGCTTGCGAAAATAAAGGCGCGAATCGGGAATATGAATTCTTGGTCCAGATTTTAGATCAAGTGGCAGATGCCATTAAGACACCAAAGAAACATAAAGAAAAAGCCAAGCTAGTCGTCAAACAATTTAGGTTAGCGATTTTATTGATCAATGCACAGGAATCCGAACCACCGGGCGTGATAAATTTTATTTTAGAAGGACGATCGGTTTTCGAATGGGGCTCTATGTTTTTTTTACAAAATTTTCTACCCAAAAGAATTGATGGAAAAGAAAGTCCAGTTTTATTATTACCACCATTATTCGGAACTGATTTTTCTACTCGGTTTATTAGAACATTTCTACAAAAACAAAATTTCCATGCGTATAAATGGAAATTAGGCATCAACTTAATTCGAGCTTATTATTTACCTCAACTAGAAAATAGACTGGTAACCTTATACGAAAAACACGGACAAAAAGTCAGCCTCGTTGGTTGGAGTGGAGGAGGAATGCTCGCAAAAGTAGTAGCGAATCGCCACCCAGATAAAGTTGCACATTTAGTGACCATCGGCTCTCCGATTTGGGGAATTGATGGTTTGCAAACTTATATCAAAGGACTCTATGAATTTCTTCGTGGACAACCACTTTCCGAAAGAAACGAAGATTTTAATGCAGAGATCGATGCAGTTCCTAAAGTTCCCATCACTTGTATTTATACCAAGACCGATGGCGTCGTTCCTTGGAAGAACTGTTTAGAATCTGAAAGCCTTCGTCCCGATATACAAAATATTGAAGTCTATGGGTCTCATAGTGGATTGGGCGCAAACCCTGCGGTGCTGATGGTCGTAGCTTATGCTTTATCTCAAAGACTAGAAGGAAAAAAGGTAAAGAAGCTGCCACCCAATATCGAAAAAATGATGTTCCCACTTTTTTGGCAACAGAAAATGGCACAGTTTAGAAAACCGTAAGAAGTATTTTTTATTTAGGACCAAGAACGACTATCTAACCACCCAGAGAAAGCCAAAAAATATCCAAAGAAGATGCAAGAAATAATAAAACATCCCAAGTTTCAAAATAAACTCAAAGCCATCGCAAAAGCGGAGAGCAGAAGTTTTACAGACGTTGAGCAACACGCCATCAAATGTCTGGGGGAACTCCATACGCAACAACATCCGGTTTCCAACTTTCTATCTATTCAAGCTTTTCAATATCTGATATCTCGTGCTTACGCCGATAAAATTGATGTAGACGAAAAAGGGATTAAGAAATTAATGAAGCTGATTCGAAAGCATCCAGTAGCTTTTATCATGACACATAAAACCTACTTGGATACACTGGTGCTCGTGACAACATTAGCGCGATACGGAATGCCGATTCCGTTTATGTTTGCTGGCGATAATATGGCCTTTCCGATTATGAAACAGGTCGGAAAATTCAGTGGAATGATTTTTATTCGTCGGAACTTTAAAGAGGATGCTGTTTACAAAGCGACTCTCCGACATTTTATTACTACGCTGATTGATAGTGGTCAACATTTTACTTGGAATATTGAAGGTACTCGTTCTCGTACTGGGAAATTGGTTTGGCCTAAAATGGGTATTCTAAAATATATCATGGATGGGGAAAAAGACAGTAACCGAGAATTTAAATACATTCCAGTTTCTATTGTCTACGATCTGATTCCGGATGTAAAAGAGATGACCGAACAAGCCAAAGGGAAAAATAAAAAAGGAGAGAATGTTGGCTTAGCTATTAATTATATTAAAAAATTAGGAGATCAATTTGGTCGTGCCGCCATTCGTTTCGGAGATCCAGTAGAGTCCGAAGGAATGCACCAAGCAATCATTCCAAATCAAGAAGAAGAAAGTTATTTAGATAAAAATCGCCTTCCAAGATTTGCCTTTGAAGTAATTCATAGAATTAATATTATCACGCCAGTGACTACCGTCTCTTTGGTTTGTCATATTCTATTAAATCATTTTTCACTACCCAAAAAGAACATAGAATTTCGAGTAGTAAAATTGATGAAGTTTATAGAAAAAAGAAGAGAAGACGTACTCCTTGATCGTGGTAAGCCTATCGGAAAAAGTATTACCAATGCTTTAAATTTATTACAACGAAGCGGAATTGTTCAAAAAGTAAAGTCAGGAATCAAAGCACAATATTGTTTGGCTAGAGACGAATATTTACCAGCCAATTATTACGCAAATATGG
>CALKJE010000126.1 GCA_937995675.1 uncultured Saprospiraceae bacterium | reverse complement strand
TAAGTTCAAATATTTTCCTTTTAATAGAACAAAACTTTTTTAAATATTAATTGAAGTTGTTTAAAAATGAAGCACAATGGTTACGAACAAATCATTGATTATCAATATTTCACAAATTTTTCGGCACCATAGCTTTGGCTATGAACCTCAAAATTTGTATCATCTTGACAATCAAGCATTTATTCTCACCTTTTGTGAACATTCTTAAACAACTTCAGAGTTTTAACTTAAAAAATCAAACTACTAGACATTTTTTTCCAAATTCAACCTCCCAGCCTCCTAAAGGAGTAGCTTCTATCCCGCAAATGTCCAGTAGTTTGATTTTTAGGAAAGGCTGATATTCTCCTTCATTCTGAATACTAAACTTTAGCTTGAGTATTCAAGGGAAACAAGGTCTTAGAATCTACTTTTTGTCATAAAAAAACCTATTTTCGCAGAAATTTAAAAAAATACAAAAGGATGGAATATAATCCACAATCGATTGAGCGCAAATGGCGTGATTACTGGGTAAAAAATGAGATTTATCGAGTTTCCAATGACTCGGAAAAACCGAAATATTATGTCTTAGACATGTTTCCATATCCTTCGGGAGCTGGTTTGCACGTTGGGCATCCACTCGGTTACATTGCCTCAGATATTTACTCGCGTTATAAGCGGATGAAAGGTTTTAATGTTTTGCATCCAATGGGATATGATGCCTTTGGTTTGCCGGCTGAGCAATATGCGATTGATACGGGAATCCATCCAGCAGATTCAACGGATACCAATATTAATAAATATCGTAGCCAAATGGATAACCTTGGATTCAGTTTTGACTGGAGTCGAGAATATCGAACGAGTGATCCTGATTTTTATAAATGGACACAGTGGATTTTCCAATTATTATTTGATTCCTATTATGATACTGGAGCCGATAAGGCAAAGCCTATTTCTGAATTGATCAGCCATTTTGAGACCTCTGGTTCTGAAGGAGTAAAAGCAGCAAATCAAAATGATAAGACTTTTACGGCGGATGAATGGAAGGCGATGAATGCGGCAGATCAAAGTGATATTTTGACCAATTTTAGAATGGCCTTCCGAAAAGTTGCTTTCGTCAACTGGTGTGAAGTCCTAGGAACGGTATTGGCCAACGATGAGGTAAAAGATGGTGTTTCTGAACGAGGTGGTCATCCAGTAGAAAAGCGCCCAATGCTGCAATGGTCTTTGCGAATCACCGCTTATGCGCAACGATTATTAGATGATTTACAGACCATTGATTGGCCAGATGCCATGAAGACCATTCAGACGAATTGGATTGGTCGTTCTGAAGGAGCACAAATGTTTTTCGATCTAGAAGGACATGATGAACAGCTAGAAATTTATACCACTAGACCGGATACGATCTTTGGTGCTACTTATATGGTATTGGCACCGGAACATCCATTGGTGGACAAAATAACGACCGACGATCAACGAGCAGCTGTAACTGAATATTTGGAATATACCAATAGCCGATCGGAACGAGAACGAATGACTGAGGTGAAAGAAGTAACGGGTTGCTTTTTGGGTGCTCATGCAATGAATCCTTTTACAAACAAGAAAGTTCCAATTTATATTGGTGAGTATGTTTTGATGGATTATGGAACGGGAGCCATTATGGCGGTACCAAGTGATGATGATCGAGATTTTGCTTTTGCTACCAAGTTTGAATTACCGATTATAGATGTAATTGATAAATCAAAATATCCAGGAGCGGATCGCCATGATAAGTTGGGGATTATGATTAACTCTGATTTCTTAGATGGTATGGAAGTGCCGGATGCGATCAAGTTGATGTTGGAAAAAATTGAAGAACGTAAGATTGGACAACGACAAGTAAATTTCCGTTTACGAGATGCCACCTTTAGCCGACAGCGATATTGGGGAGAGCCAATTCCAATTTTATATGATGCCGATGGAGTCCCACATAAAGTAGATTTAAGTGAGTTACCAGTAGAGCTTCCGCCATTAGATAATTTTAAACCAACTGCAGATGGACGTTCTCCACTAGCGCGAAAAACCGATTGGGTCAACCAAAGCGGAATGACACGAGAGACGGATACGATGCCGGGTTATGCGGGAAGTTCGTGGTATTATCTACGATATATGGATGCCCGAAATCATGAAGCTTTTGTTAGCAAAGAAGCCGTGGATTATTGGCAGCAAGTCGATCTTTATATTGGAGGTCCAGAGCATGGAACGGGTCACTTAATGTATTCTCGTTTTTGGCATAAATTCTTGTATGATTTAGGATATGTTCCAACGGCAGAACCATTTAAAAAATTGATTAACCAAGGAATGATCCAAGGGGTAATTGAATTTTTATATTTATCAAAATCGGACGACGCACAGAAGCGATTTGTTTCAGCGGATCAGGTAGAAGATGCGAGTGCTTATGCCCGAATTCCTGTTTTTATTGATTTTGTGTCGGACTATGGTAGTACAGATTCCTATTTGTCGCCAGACGGGATCAAGCAGTTTGTGGAATGGCGTTCGGAATATGCAGATGCAGTTTTTGAAACAGCGGATGGTGAATTTAAAGTAGGAGCCATGCCAGTTACTTTTAAATTTCAGACGCACTCGGAAGTTGGAAAAATGTCCAAGCGATATTTTAATGTAGTCAATCCAGATGATGTGGTTGATAAGTATGGCGCGGATTGTTTCCGGATGTATGAGATGTTCTTAGGACCGCTGGAACATTCCAAGCCTTGGGATACCAAAGGGATTGATGGCGTCAGTAAATTTTTGCGTAGAATGTGGGGATTGTTTTTTGATAAAAACGAAAACTTCGCGGTGAGCGATGATCCTGCGACGCCAGAAGAAATGAAAGTATTACATACCGTTATCAAAAAAGTAAACGCGGATATTGACCGCTTTTCTTTTAATACTTGTATCAGTGCATTTATGGTAGCCACCAATGATTTGAAAAAAATGGGCACCAACAAGCGAACTGTTTTGGAACCGTTAGTAAGGTTATTGTCTCCTTTTGCACCACACGTATCGGAAGAACTATGGCAGCGATTGGGCCACGAGGGTAGTGTAACGATGGTTGAATTTCCTGTTCATGATGAAAAATTCTTAAAAGAAGATTCGATTACTTATCCAATCAGTATCAACGGTAAAAAACGAATGACTGCCGATTTTCCAGCAGATATGTCGAAGGAGGATTTAGAGAAAGCTGCTTTAGCGATGGAGGAGATGCAAAAGTGGATCGAAGGGAAGGAAATTCGTAAGGTGATTGTGGTACCTAAAAGGATGATTAATATTGTGGTGTAGAGGATGGGCGGATTTTTTGATTGATTAATATGCGGATTATTAATAAAAGAATGATCGCTTTGGCTGAGGCTGGGGCGATCATTTTTGATTTTAAAGAGGTTTTAAGTTGTCGAGATTTTCTTAAAAAAGATCCTTAATAATGTGCCAGCGCTC
>CALKJE010000125.1 GCA_937995675.1 uncultured Saprospiraceae bacterium | reverse complement strand
CTATGGTGGGAGTTGCCTACTTAACGGAGTTATTTATCGCCTGGTATTCAGGTTATGTATATGAGCAATTCGCATTCTTTAATAGAGCACTCGGACCTTACTGGTGGTCTTACTTTGGAATGATGTTCTGTAACGTACTTTCTCCTCAGTTCTTCTGGTCGAAAAAGATTCGACGAAGTTTAACTTGGACATTCTTCTTATCCATCGTGGTAAATATCGGGATGTGGTTTGAGCGATTCGTAATTATCGCAACGACTTTGGCGCGTGATTATTTGCCATCAAGTTGGTCTTACTATACACCTACATGGGTGGAAATGGGAATCTACTTAGGAACGATTGGATTGTTCTTTACCCTTTACCTTGGATTTACAAGAGTAGCACCGGTTGTAGCCGTGGCGGAAGTAAAGAGTATTTTGAAGAGTTCCGGAGATCAATATGTTGGTCCAAATGCAACACATGCTAAGCATAGTCACGGAGCAGCAGTTGATAATCATTAGAAATAAATTTTAAATAAAACACATAATAACTGTTAAATAAAGCGGAGTAGAAAAAGAGACAGAACAGTTGAATATTATAAAAGCGAAAGCAACCTTATTCTAAAATAATAATTATGCAAAAAGGTCACACGGAAGTTTTATACGGATTGTACAATGACGAGGAGATTTTACTCGATGCAGTTCGTCAGGCCAAAAAAGATCACCTAGATATTATGGATGTTCTTACGCCTTTCCCAATTCACGGTTTAGACCCAATTTTAGGGTTATCTGAGTCACGTCTGCACCAAGCTGGATTTGTCTATGGAGCAACAGGTACTTGTACTGCCTTTTTATTTATGACTTGGGTATTTACGAGAGATTGGCCAATCATTTTTGGTGGTAAGCCTTACTGGTCAGTTCCTGCTTTTATCCCAATTACGTTTGAGTTAACGGTACTCTTCGCAGCGATTGGAATGGTAGTTACCTTCTATGTGATTTGTGGACTTGGACCTGGAGTAACAAATGAGGTTTTAGATAATAGAATTACAGATGATAAATTCTGTATCTCTTTCCAGACTAATGGATACTCTGATGATCAAATCAATAAACTAAAATCATTTTTAAGTAGCACTGGAGCAGAAGAAATCAGCACCAAGGTACTCTAAGGAATAAGTTAATAACGGATTTCTAAAAAATTCGAGAAGATTAAAATTAATTGTTCAATGAAATATAGCATAAAATTAAATTTGTTCGTCCTCTTTTTCGCATTACTGATTTTAAGTAGTTGTGGAAAGCCTGGTAAGAACGACCCTGGTTCGGAATACATGCCCGATATGGCACACTCCATTGCCTACGAAGCAAATATTTACAACTATTATTATAATAATACTTGGGACGCACAAAGTGTCAAAGATCTTAAGTCTTTATCTGTTCCTGGTGAGCCTGTTAATGGTACGATTCCACGTGGATACGCTGGTGTTGCGATGAGCAAAACTGGTAAAGCGAAGCGTGATGTAATGAATACCTTAAATGGTGTTTCATCTACTTCTTCAATAGCTGTTCCAGTAAACGGAAGTGTTCCTTTCTATTATGCTAATACAGAGGAAGAACGATTAAGAGCTACTGCTGAGATAATCGAAAATCCATTCCCAATTACGGAACGAGGATTGGCGGAAGGTAAGCAGTTGTATAATATCTTTTGTGGTATTTGTCATGGATCAAAAGGAGATGGAGTAGGCTACCTAGTTTCAGATGACAATCCAAACGCTAAATACCCTGCACAACCTGCCAACCTGATCCAAGGAGATTTATTGACGGCTTCTAACGGTCGTTACTACTTCGCGATCATGCACGGTAAAAATGTGATGGGTGGTTATGCAGACAAAATTTCTTACGAAGAACGTTGGAATGTGATTCACCACATTCGATCTTTACAAGCTGCTGCAACAAAAACAAAGTATAACGCTAAAGTGAATACTTTAAACAATATCGAAATTCCTGGTGAAAGCTTACCTCCAATCGCTGCTGAAATGAGCGACCATGCAGAGGGTCACGGTCATGGTGCAGATCACCATGATGCAGATCATGGGCATGATGCTCACGATGGAGACCACGGACATGACGCAGATCATTCTCATGATGGAGGAGATCACGGAAATGGAGACCATAAATAATAAAAGAAAAGCAAGCCAGCGGGTAACCGTTGGATTGGACTTTAAATAAATTTGAATTTTAAGTAATGAATACAGATCACGCTACTATTGATCATTCTAAGGACATCAAGAATTTTGTTTTCGAAGGGAAGCAAAAAACGACGCTGCTTGCATTTATCGTGCTAGGAATCCTTTGTTTGGTTGCTACCTTCTTTATTGATGAAACAAGATTTTGGACAAACTATTTACATAATGCTGTTTTCTTTTTAGGAATGTCATTTGTGGCTACGTTTGTACTTTCCGCTTTTATGCTGGCCTACGCCGGATGGCACGTTGTCATGAAGCGAGTATGGGAAGCCTTTATGTTATTTTTACCAGTAGGTCTGATTATGATGCTATTGGTCATCGTAGGACTTTGGATGCACGGACACCATTTATACCATTGGTCGATGGATGGCATTGCAGATCCTAATTCTCCTAATTATGATAAAATTTTAGCTGGAAAAGTACCTTTCCTTAACAAATACTGGTACACCTTCGGTACTTTAATTATTGTAGGTATTTGGACCTTCTTTGCATACCGTTTACGAGCATTGTCTTTAAAAGAAGATGCAGAAGGAACAACGGATTATGTGATTCACCAGCAAATGAAAAAAGTAGCTGCTATCTTTTTACCTATTGGTGCTTTTACCAGTGCTGCTTTAGTTTGGCAGTGGGTAATGAGTATTGATGGTCACTGGTACAGTACACTATTTGCTTGGTATGCAACTGCAAGTTGGTTTGTAGCAATGCTTGCTTTAACAATTTTGCTTTTAATCTACCTTAAATCAAAAGGATATTACAAAGCAGTAACAGCAGAACACCTACACGACTTAGGAAAATATATGTTTGCTTTCTCTGTTTTCTGGACTTACCTATGGTTCTCTCAGTTTATGTTAATCTGGTATGGAAACAACGGTGAAGAAACAGTTTACTTTAATCTTCGTCGCCATAATTATACAATTCTGTACTTTGGTAACTTAATATTAAACTTTGTTTTACCATTCTTGATTCTAATGCGTAACGATACGAAACGAAAATATGGAACACTTGGATTCACGGCAGTAATTGTATTCTTTGGACACTGGTGGGATTATTTCAACATGATCAAGCCAGGTGCAAGATTAAATGCTGAGCATGCACATCACGCAGGTGACCACGGTCATGATGCAGCAGATGCTGCACACGGTGCGGCAGGACATGCAGCGGAACACGGTGCAGATGTGGCACACGCTGCTGGTCACGCAGTAGAAGCAGGAACCGAATTTGCAATGGGCTTTACCATTCCTGGTTTATTAGAATTAGGTACATTTTTAGGCTTTTTGGCATTTTTCCTCTATTTCGTTTTCAATCGAATGGAAAAAGCGGCATTAATGCCAAAAAATGACCCTTATATGGAGGAAAGTTTACACCATCACGTATAAAATACTGTTATATTAAAAACACAGGCTGAATAATTATTTTACTAAACTTCAGTACCTTAATTTAGATAAAAATGACAACATTATTGATTTTTCTTTGCGTTCTTTTGATTGCCGTTGTAATGGTTCAAATCGGTAAGATGACCGAATTGTCCGCACGTATTCGTGGACAAGAAGATGCAGAGGCTAGTAGTAATTCATTCCAAGCGAATATGATGATGATCTTCCTTGTAGGATTTTTGATCTTCTGTGTTGCTACTTCCATCTATTACAAAAACTCTTTATTAGGTTATGGTCCTCACGGATCGGCTTCTGTTCATGGAGATGAAATGGATTCTATCTGGAATCTAACCTTATTTTTTACAGGTATTGTTTTCATACTTACTCATATCGCTTTATTCTATTTCTCTTGGAAATATAAGGGCGTAAAAGGACGAAAGGCTTTATTCATTGCTCACGATAATAAACTAGAGGTTATCTGGACCACTATCCCTGCCGTAGTAATGTGTTTCTTGGTTGTCCAAGGGCTTGTTGCTTGGAATAAGATTATGGCAGATGTTGGACCAAACGAAGACCATATCGAGATTGAAGCAACAGGACAGCAGTTTTTCTGGACGATCCGTATGCCTGGACCTGATGGTTTAATTGGTGAAAAATATTATCGTGATATATCTGCTACTAATCCTTTAGGTCAAGTATGGACCGATGAGAAGAACTTAGATGATATCGTTTCTACTGGTTCGGGAGAAATTATCAAGTTACCTGTTGGTAAAAAAGTCCGAGTGCGTATTACCGCAAAGGATGTATTGCACAACTTTGACATGCCGCACTTTCGTGTAAAAATGGATGCGATTCCTGGTCTACCTACCTATTTCGTATTTACACCAAAGATTACAACAGAAGAATATCGTGAAAACTTATTGGAAAAAGACCGAGATGGCAATCCACTATATCCTGAATGGTATGATCTGTATGATGAGACGAGTCCTGAGTTAGGAAACCGAGGTGAGAATTTCCAATTTGAGTTGGCTTGTGCCGAGCTTTGTGGAAAAGGTCATTATTCCATGCGTCGTATCTTCGAAATTGTAACGCAAGAAGAATATGATAACTGGATTGCTGGTCAAAAATCTTACTTCTTCTCTAATGTACGAGGAACAGACGAAGATCCTTATAAAGACCGTCTTTTCAATTCTGAAATTAGAGAACGTAAGCAAGTTTTCCGTGATGCTTACACCACTGCACTAGAAGCTACAGAACCAATGGAGAAAATCATTCGATTGGACAATATTACTTTTAATACTGGATCTGCTACACTGACACCTTTGTCAAAATATGAGTTGACCAACGTCATGGAAGTAATGAATGAAAATCCTAATCTGACCATTGAACTAGGCGGTCATACGGATAGTGCAGGTGATGATGCCATGAATATGGAATTATCCAACAAAAGAGCAAAAGAGGTGTTTAACTGGTTAACTTCTAAAGGAATCGCTGAAAACCGGATGGTGGCGGTTGGATTTGGAGAAACTAAACCAGAAGTTCCGAATGACTCGCCAGAAAATATGGCTAAAAACCGTAGAACAGAGTTAAGAATTTTGACGCAGTAATAGCGAGTATTAAAAAAGAAAAAAAACAATAAAGGTATTTCAATTTTTAAATAGGCTACCACATTTTAAAAATTAGAAATTTAATAAATTATTTATTATGGCTTACGTTTTAGAATACGACGAGGATCTATTGATCGAAGAGCAAGGATTTGACGACCACTTTCATGAGCACCACCATGGTGACAAGTACCAGTCAAGTTTTATCAACACTTATATCTTCTCAATGGACCATAAGATGATTGCCAAACAGTTCCTGATCACAGGAATCTTTTGGGCAATTATTGGGGCAGCGATGTCAATCATTTTCCGGTTACAACTAGGATTTCCAGAGGAGAACCTAGCTTGGTTACAACCATTACTTGGTAAATGGATCACGGTAAATGATGCCGGTATCGGTACCTTAGACCCACAGTTTTACTATGCCTTGGTAACGATGCACGGAACCATCTTGGTTTTCTTTGTACTGACCGCTGGGTTGAGTGGAACTTTTAGTAACCTACTAATTCCCCTACAGTTGGGAGCACGTGATATGGCATCGCCTATGCTAAATATGCTTTCTTACTGGTTCTTCTTTATGGCTGGATTAGTGATGTTTTTATCATTGTTCTTAAGCACCGGACCTTTCTCTGGTGGTTGGACTGGTTATCCGCCCTTAAGTGCATTACCGCAAGCCTCCTCTGGTTCTGCCGCTGGTATGACCATGTGGATTGTTTCTTTAGTACTGTTTGTTGTTTCAGTATTATTAGGTGGTATCAACTATATTACGACGGTTCTTAACCTACGTACAAAAGGGATGACGATGTGGAGAATGCCATTAACTATTTGGGCATTTTTTGTAACGGCTATTTTGGGACTATTATCTTTCCCAGTTCTAGCTTCTGCTTTCTTCCTAATGATGTGTGATCGTGGATTAGGAACGAGTTTTTATTTAAGTGAAATCTTTATCGGTGGTGCACCACTAGACAATGTAGGAGGGTCTCCGATTCTTTACCAACACTTGTTCTGGTTCTTAGGTCACCCTGAGGTATATATTATCATCCTTCCTGCGATGGGACTGGTATCTGAGGTAATGAGTGTACACGCTCGTAAGCCAATTTTTGGATACAAAGCGATGGTATTCTCGATTTTAGCAATTGGATTCTTAAGTTTTATCGTTTGGGCACACCATATGTTTATGTCTGGTGTAAATCCATTCATTGCTAACTTCTTTGTAATCTTTACTTTGATTATTGCGGTACCATCTGCGGTAAAAGTATTCAACTGGATTACTACATTGTATGGTGGTAATATTAGATTAAATCACAATTTAAAGAAATGCGGTCTGATATTTTGCAAATGTCAACCGTAATGCCCATGGCAGCCACGGGTATTACGCAAATTTATTCAGCCGCAGGCCGCGCGGGTATTGCCCGTGATGAGTTAAAAGCCTT
>CALKJE010000124.1 GCA_937995675.1 uncultured Saprospiraceae bacterium | reverse complement strand
ATACTGTTTGTTTTGAACAATCCACCGGAACGGCTACCGTTATTCCCACCGGAGGAACCGGCGATATTTCTTTTTTATGGAATTATCAAAATCAAACTACACCAACGGTAATTAATTTACCAGCAGGTAATTGGGAAGTAGTCGTTACAGATCAATCTGGATGTAGCACCACTCAAACTACCGAGATTATGGAAGATCCAGAAATAAGCATTCGTTTAAGTGAGAACGGACCTTTGTGTTTTGATGGAACAGATGGACAAGCAGAAATTACAAGTATTGAAGTGAACGGAAGTCCTTCCGATATTAATAATTATCAATTCATTTGGAGTACAAATGAAGTAACGACAAGCATTAATAATTTAGAAGGTGGAGAACGATATTCTGTTTCGGTTACTAATGCGATTGGTTGTATGGCTAGTGAAGTAATTGAAATTAGCAATCCTGATGCCATTGGTATCTTGATCCAAGATGTGATTGGAACTGATTGTGCGGATGGGAATAATGGTTCGGCATCTGTATCTGGAGCAGGAGGAACACAACCTTACACTTACCAATGGAGCGCCAATGCTGGAAATCAAACTACTGCAACGGCTACAAATCTTTCGAGTGGTCTTTACCTTGTAACTGTTTCAGATAATAACTCCTGTAGTAGTGTTGAAGAAATAACAGTCACAGAACCAGATGCGTTAAACATTGCATTTTCAGTGAGTGACATCAGTTGTCCTGGAGAAGCAGATGGAATTATCAGCACGACCATTTTGGGTGGAACGGCTCCTTACCAATATGATTGGTCTACTGGAAGTAATGATTCAGAAATTGATCGTATCGAAGCTGGCAATTACGAATTAACCATTACGGATAGTAGAGGTTGTTCTACCGTTTCTTCTCAATTGGTAGAAGCTCCGGATGTTCTAACAGCAACGACAGAATTAATAGATCCTACTTGCTTTGGTGATCGAGATGGACGAATCACGATTATTCCTAGTGGAGGTATTCCACCCTATCGCTATGCTTTAGATCAGGAAGCGTTTGGTGGAACTCCAGTACAAGTTGGTATCCGTGCGGGTGATTATGAAATACGCGTCCAAGATGCCAAAGGATGTGAATTTTCAACACAAGTAACCATCAACGAACCTTTACCAGTGATGGTTGATGCAGGAGTAGAATTAGAAATGATGTTGGGAGATAGTTTACAATTAGTAGCAGAGGTGGAGAATGCCATTGGAGCGGTTGATATTTTCTGGTCAGGCGCTTATGATGGAACGCTCAGTTGTTATCCAGATAGCTTACCTAATTGTGAAAGTCCTTGGAGCATTGCTCAAAACACCACGCTATATAATGTGGTTGCAGAAGACAGTCGTGGATGTATCGGAGAAACTAGTGTAGAAGTTAAAGTAAATAAGGCACGTCAAATTTTGGTTCCTACTGCCTTTACACCAAATGGTGATGGTAGTAACGATAATTTATTAGTGCATGGTGTTCCAGGAACAGAAGTACTAACGTATAAAGTATTTGATCGTTGGGGAAGTTTACTTTTTGAGAATGGTAAATTTATGGTGAATGATTCAGGGGCTGGTTGGAATGGAAATTACCGAAATGAAAGAATGACATCTGGTGTTTATATCTGGCAGGTGACGGTTCGTTATCAAGATGGAGAAGAAAAAACGGCTAGTGGAAATACTACTTTATTGCGATAGGAAGTCTTGTTTCCTCCTTTTTACCTTGCTTCATTTGACTGCGGTTGAGTGAAGCAAGGTAGTTTAAAAACTATTTAATCAATTCTGCGATCCTTTTTTTAATATCATAGAAAAATATTCCCACCATTCTACGACTTTATTCATTTTTTATACTCTAAAATAAAAAAACCGTCGCGCCGAACCTCAAGGTTTAGCGGACGGCCGAACTGCCCGTTCGTCAAAAATATTTACTTGCATTGTAAAGATAAGGTGAGAACTACCTTAAAAAAAGTACCATTGTGTGAATCCCCTATTATTGATAAATAAATCCCTAGGATGATTGTGTAATTAATCAATTTTACTATCTTCGTGGAATCAAATATTTGTCAAATAATTAGAAGACTAATAGATGATTGGCCCTTTTGCGTCAAAATATGGTTATTAATATTTCTAGCCATATAGAAAAGAGAGATAACAACAACAACAATACAGAAAAATGACATTCAAAGAGACCGACCTTGAAGGTGGCTTTGAGCATCCAATCGTACAAACAGACGATGCCATTATGGTGGTTGCTTCGGCGATGCTTAATGCAAAAACCTCCCTATTAAAAAAACATGGTGTATCTTTTCAACAATACATCATTCTTAAAACTTTATACCTTACTAAAGGTAAACCAGCTTCTATCAAATCCTTAACCGAGGAAATGTTTGATAAAATGTCTAACACTTCTCGTCTAGTAGCAAAATTGGAAAAAAAAGGTTTTGTAGTCAGAAAAATAAGTGACGCAGATCGTAGACAGGTAGAAATTAAGATTAGTAAATCTGGTGAAAAAGTATTTGAAAAAGCAGCTAAAGATTTAAATCAAAAAATTCTCAATACTTATAAATCTTTGAGCCAAACTGAAATAGGTAATTTTCTAAAAACACTGCTTAAATTAAAATCGCTTAAAATTAGTTAGGATTCTTTTTTGAGGTGTTTGTAAAAAGTATTACTTAATGTTCTTTGCTATTTATGTCCTTAGAAAAATCGCGGTAGTAAGACGTAAAAAAAGTGTTTTGTGCCTATTGTTTGTAAAAAATGTAATGAATATTTGACGTCGATTATATTGTAATAATATATCTTTTCTTCTCTTTTAATATAATAGTGGTTTAAGTGTTTTTTACCATATAAGTACATAGGGCACATAGAAATATCGCGGCAGAATATCGCGGTAAGAGGGCGCGAAAAAAGTACTATGTACCTCGTATGTTTATAAAAAATTATAATAGGTTTTTAATATCCTATTCTTTCCATTTATAGTGGTTATCTTTTTTCAAGACCAACTTTCTGATTTAACTTCTGAGGTAGAAAGTGAAGTATGAACAAAGAAAAAGACCTGATCTACTCAGTAAATCAGGTCTTTTTTTATCAGAAAACAGCGTTTTTAGTCAGCCATCATATTAATCTCAGCATCTTTAGCATTTTCCTGAACAGAAGCGATTCCTCTGTTAGCACCATCTTTTGAAGCATAAACTTGGCTATGACCAATAACTTGGTTGTTACCTGCTACTAGGTTGAAGAATACTTTACCGTTTGTAGAGTTTTTGATTACAAAATTATCTTTACTTGCAGCATTTCTTTTTACAGAAGCAATTCCAGTTTTTACACCAGAAATATCTGCGTAGCCTTGACTAGCCAAAACAACCTGACTATTCTTTGCCTTTAAGTTGAAGTAATATTTTCCGTTTTTTTCGCTTTTAAATACATCAAATCCCATAATAATAGTTTTTTTGAAATTTTAACAATACGACAATAATAATAGTTTTTTTTAAAAATCCCAGCAGGAATCCTTAATTATTTTTCTTTAAGTTTAGCCAGTTCCGCTTTTGCTTTTGTGATCGCATCTTGGATCTGACTTAGTTCAGACTGTGCCTGTTTCAGTGCATCTTTTTCTTCTCGAATCAAAACAGCCGTTTCTTCTTTCACCTGATTAATTTGATTCTTTGCCTCTTCTTTTGCAGCATAAACAGCATCAGAAGATTCTTTTTGAGAAGCTGAAATTTCAGCTAGAGAAGTCTTTCTTGCTTCCTCCGCATCGTTCAGGTACTGTTGTTTTTTATCTGCTGTTTCTTGTCTAACTGCCGCAATTTCTGTTTTTGCCTCCTCCGCAGCTTCTGCCGTTTCTTTCGCATAAGCCGCTTTTTGTTGGTCCATTTCATTTTTAGCTAAAGCGATCGCCTCAGAAGATTGTTGCTTTACCGCTGCGACTTCATTGGCCTCCTCCTCTTTGACTTGCGCTACGGTAGAAGCCCGTTCCTCTTTAGCTTTTAGAATTGCCAAAGCCGTTTCTTCTTTAGCTGCAGCTTCTGCCAATTTAATCTTTTGAATTTCATTGGCGGTTTGTTCTTGAATCGCAGCGATTTCTGCGGCTGAATTGTTTTTAGCCATCACGACTTCATTGGCTGCGGCCTCTTTAGCCGCGGCTGCTTCTTCTTTGGCTTTTAAAATAGCAGCCGTTTCTTCTGCCTGTGTAATAGCGATATTTTCAGCTGCTTTCCGTTTGGCTTCTGCTTCTTCATTCGCTGCTGTTTGTTGCGCAATAACAGCTTCTTCTTTAGCTTTCGCAATTTGGTTAGCAGCCATTTCTCGTGCTTTGGCAACTTCACTAGCAGCATTATTACGAGCCGCTTGTACCTCTTCAGCGGTCATTTGCTGATTTTTCTTTTCTTCTGCTTTTACCTGAGCGATTTTCGCTGCCACTTCAGTTTGAATTTCCTTGATTTTGTTTTGAGCAGTTTGCTGGCTAGATGCCACATCTTTGGCATAAACTGTTTTCGCCTCAGATGCTTTTGCATTCGCATTTTTCACTTCTGCGGCCGCAGTCTCCTGAGCTGTTTTAATCGCTTCAGCCGCTCTTTGTTTCGCCAGGGCCACTTCTTCCGCAGAGCTAGCTTTTACCGCTGCTTCATTAGCCTTGGCTTCTTCGATGGCTTTTTTCAATTCTTCTTGAATCTTAGCCATTTCTGTTTGGGCACGTTCTTTAGCTGCTGCTACATCTGTTGCTATTTTTGTCTTTTCTGCTTCTGCTTTTTCGCGAGCTTCTGCTACTTTACCAGCGGCTTCTTGATTGATCTCAGCGATCGTCTGACCAGCGCGATTACGAGCCGCCGCTACATCTTCTGCGGCAGCTTGTTTTTCTTCTTCCGCCTTTGCTTTAGCTGCAGCAATTTGTTCTGCAGTCATTGCTTGAGTATCTGCCACTTCCTTATTTGAGTTGGCTTTTGCGTCCGTTACTTGCTGACGGGTGTTGCTGATTTCTTCCGATGCTTTTCGCTTAGTCTCTGCCACTTCGATAGCAGAAGCTTCTTTTTCTCTAGCAATATTTTCTTTAATATCCGCCATTTCAGAAGCGGCGTTTTCTTGTAATAAAGCTTTTTCCTCTGCACCTTTACGACGAGACTCCGCTACTTCAAAAGCTACTTTTTCTTTTTCCAATACCGCATTCTCTCTAATTTGCGCAATCTGTTCTGCCGTCTCTTCTTTTACTTGTAGAATCTGTTGAGCAGCAGTCTTTTTAGTAGTTACTACATCTTCGGCTGTTTTATTTCGTTCCTCTTTTGCCTTGGCTCTAGCCTCTGCGATAGCGTTGGCTGTTTCTTCTCGAATACGGGAAAGTTCTTGTTGAGAATTCTCTCTTGCAGAAGCAATTTCATCGCTATACTCTACCCTTGCTAGTTCTAATTTTTCTTTTACTGCCTTGATTTCTACTGCTGCCTTTTCACGAGCTGCTGCTACCTCTTTCGCACTTTCTAGTTCTGCCTTAGCCACTTCTGCATCTGCTTTTTTGCGACTTTCAACTACATTGCTATTTATTTTTTCGATTTCCTGATTTGCCTTAGAGCGTGCGTCTTGGACAGACTCGGCAACTGCTTGTTGAGACTTACCCATTTCAGCGCTAGATCTTTCTCTAGCTGCCAATACTTCTTGAGCGAACTCTGATTTTTTCTCTGCAGCTTGTTCTCGAGCTAGAGCAACTTCATCTTGTAACTGACTTTTAATCTTATCTGCTTTATCTCGTTCTAATTGTATTTCAGCTCGGAGCTTTTCTTTTATCGTAGCCAATTCTTGTTTCAGATCAGCTAATTCTTTATCATTCAATAAACTAACATCGGTAATTCGACGGCCACCACCTGCTGAGGTAGCACTAATCGGTGAGCCGCTACTTCCACCACTTGGTTTTGGTGAAAAATTATTATTGGTCAATTTTACATCATTTACTTTACCTCGATCCAAGGAAGCACTAAAGCATTTTGCGAGATTTCTAAATTCTGCTTGCCGTTGGGCAGTTACCGTTAGCTTCAGCATTTTATTGGTCACGTTATTACGCAAATACATAATCTTGATTGGAGAGGAAGCAAACCAATCAATCGCTGCCATATCTAATTGGAGGGTATTAATAAAAATCGGCGTATTACCTGATTTTTTCATTTCTCCCATTTCGGTAAACCGGTAACTTTGTCTTTTTTTACTATTATCTGTAAAGATAATTTCGTCGTCTTGATTAAATTCAACGCCGCCATTAGAATAGACCTTGGCTACTACTCCGGAAGTAGATGTGTTAAATTCGATATTATAACTATAAGTACCTCGCTGAACGATCTTTTGGTCTTTAGTCTTCAGAATTTGGGAAGATCCTAAGGTCTTATTTTCAACAATAAGTCCTGCACAATTTTGAGCCTCAACGGTAAAATTGGCCAATAATAGGAATGAGAATAGGAAAATTAGTAAACGCATAATCTCGGTTATTTTGCACAATATAGTAAGAAGTTGTCTAAATTAACGAAAGAATGGGGTTCCTTATTAGACATAAGTTAGTAGTTTCAAACAAAAACTAGTCGAAATCAGAATGAGGTTCTAAGTCGGTTATCTACTTAATTAGGAGTGGATGGTATGTAAAAACGAAAATTATTGCCTTTTTGCTGCTAAAAGATATAGAATTGCCATTCGGATGGCTACTCCATTTTCTACCTGCTGAAGGATAATTGAGTCTGAAGAATCGGCTACTTCACTGGAAATCTCTACTCCACGATTAATCGGACCGGGATGCATAATAACCACTTTTTTGCCTGATTTATTAATAATATCCTGATTTATACCAAAATACTGCGCATATTCCCGAATAGAAGGGAAAAACTTAATATCCTGTCGTTCCAGCTGAATTCTTAGTAAATTAGCCACATCACACCAAGCCATCGTTTCTTCGACGCTATAACTAACCGAGACACCCAATTTCTCAATATATTTAGGAATCAGTGTTGGTGGTCCGCAAACTCGGACTTTTGCACCTAATTTTTGTAAACAGAATATATTACTCAACGCTACTCGGGAATGTAGAATATCACCGAAAATAGCTATTTTTTTACCTGCCAAATCTCCTACTTGCTCCTGCATGGAATAGG
>CALKJE010000123.1 GCA_937995675.1 uncultured Saprospiraceae bacterium | reverse complement strand
TCCTTTAGGATCGAGGTGCGTGCTGGCAAAATGACACACTTGGTGTTCAGATCACTTTGTTGGGTTAGCTTTGCGTAATAAGTGACTGATTAACCAATTAACAAGTATAAAGTTGAATATACATTAGAAGTGAATTAAACTAACTTAGCCAGATATAGGAACAGCTCTTCCTCTACTTTACAATTCCTCTTTAAACTTTTCTAAAAAGCCTTTAATGTTTTTCAAAGACTTTAGCATTTCATTTTTCTTAACCAAGCTATCTTTATTATTCTTGATTTCTTTTTTTGCACCTTCTAGGGTAAAGCCACGCTCTTTTACAAGGTGATAAATAATTTTAAATTGATCTAGATTCTTCTGAGTAAATCTACGATCACCTTTGCTGTTTTTATGTGGCTTTAATATGTCAAACTCAGATTCCCAAAAGCGGATCAGTGATTTTGATACATCAAACATCTCCGATACTTCTCCGATAGAGTAGTATAATTTTGTAATTTCATCGTCTTGCATGGACATAATAAATGGATTTCTGTTGAAAATAATAACGTTTTCCTAGCTCAAAGTTACGGAATCTGTCGGAGAATAAAAATTCATCTTGGATTTACTGATAAGTTGTTCTTATCTGTCAGGTTAAAATGACCTTTCCTAAAACTACAGTCTATTGATACGAATAATGCTATTTATCTCTAGTTTATCTTGATAGAAAATATGTGGAAATATCACTTCATCTCTGGTAATGGTAATTTCATTAATGTCAGTTTGATCTTTTGTTAATTCTATAGCTAACTTGTAGTCATTTACTTTATTTAAACAACTATCTAAATTAGTTTTATGAATAGATATTCTTCTATCTGATTCTCTTTTTGCACTGATTTTCATACCATTATTAAAATCAGCTCTTGAAACTCTTCTTTTATTTCCTGGACTTAATTTGTGATAGTTTTTTTCACCTTCTTGTATCTTTTGATTAATTAGAGTGTCTTCTCTATTTAGTTTACAATCATAAAAATTGTAACAATAATTTTCAAGAGAAATATCATCTAATTTAAAAAATAATTTATTCGTATCTGGTGCTACTTTTTGGTAGTGTAAACTATAACCATTTCTTGAGAATTCTTTATGCTGATCATTAGGATTAGATGCTGTAAGAATTTTTAAAAAACTTAGATCATGATTCACAAAATTAATGAGATTTGAAAGTAAATCAGTAGAGCCACAATTAAGGTATTTGAAGTAATTATCATGTAGACTCGGCTCAGGAAATTTTAATTCATCAACGTTTGTTACAGAAATATTACCATCCACATTTTTTAATTTTATCCATTGATTTTCTAGGTCAAAAATCATTTTATTCGAGTTTTGATTGATAGAATTAACGTCTGAAATTTTAATTTCAAAATTAGAATCGAGCGTATTCTTTTTACTGAAATCAAGAAAATAATTGACATTAATGACTGTATCGCCACTTATTTCATTTATAGAAAGATATTCTATTTCGTACTGGTGATATTCACCGTTTTGTAGGAAGCAAAGAGGTAATATAAAAAAGGCTAAAATTTTATCCATTGTATTTTTTACACGTATTGTCAGGTAATATTTTTTCTATTTAAATTAGGGAAGTGTTCAATAAACTGTGTCAAAATAAATTTAAAACCTGCTGGCCCCGGCAGGCGGGCTTCAATCTTAACCTCAAAGCCTAAAAATGAAGACTTGTAATCGACTGATATCAGGTTTCTAAAAAAAACTTTTACGTTAAAGAGAAATTTGAAATTGTTTTTGAGGTTGAATTTGCGCTTGAAAAACACTAAATCAAGAATAGTCCCTAAATTAGAACACTTATCCATCCAACTTCTCCCGCAACAACTCCTGCAACTTCTTCGGATCCGCCTTCCCCTTCGCATTCCGCATCACCTGTCCCATAAACATCTGTAATAAATTCTTTTTTCCGTTTTTATAAGCTTTTACTTTATCCGGATTTTTTTCTAAAACCTCCTCAATCAATCCATCTAAAAAATCACCATCATCTGATTGAAAAAGATTCAATTCTTCTGCCAATGCTTTTACAGATTTATTTGGTGCAGCAGCCATCGCAGGAAATAATTGTTGATTGGCTACCGTAATATTTACTTTATTGCTAGCCGTTAATTCCACGAATTCCGTGAGTTGTTCTTTTGTGAAAACCGTATCTGGATGTTCCTTTTGATATCCTTTTATTTTATTAATAAATAAGTTCGCAAGTTGTTTATAGTGCTTACTCTTTCCACAACAATCCATAAAAAGTAAAGCATCTTTTTTATGTTCGGTGAGTAGTCGAGCATCGTATTCTGAAAGACCATATTCTTCTTGGAATTTCTGTTTTAGATCCCAAGGCAATGGCGGTTGTGCTTGTCGGATTTGATCAATATAAGTTTCCGAAAGCGCTACGGGAGGTAAGTCTGGATCGGGAAAATAACGATAATCGTGTGCATCTTCTTTGGAACGCAACGGCGAAGTTTTTCCAGAGACCGGATCAAAATTCAAAGTCTGTTGCAATACTTCACCACCACTTTCGAGTAGATCAATTTGTCGTTTTACTTCGTATTTGATCGCTCTACGCGCAAACCGCATAGAGTTGACATTTTTTATTTCACAACGATTCCCAAACGTCTCATTTCCTTTGAGTCGCACCGAAATATTACAATCACAACGCATACTTCCTTCTTCCATATTTCCATCTGAAATTTCTAAATACCGAACCAGCTGGCGCATGGTATTCATAAAAATATCTACCTCTTCTGCCGATCTAAAATCTGGTTCTGTCACCAACTCAACGAGTGGAACACCTGCACGGTTTAGATCTACAATCGTATAATTCGGGTAAATATCATGGGTAGATTTTCCAGCATCTTCTTCCATATGAATATGGTGAATCCGGATATTTCTAGCATAGTCTGGCGTAACGATTTCCATTGCTCCTCCGATACAAATTGGCTCGTCTTGTTGGGTAATTTGGTAACCTTTCGGAAGGTCAGCATAGAAATAATTTTTACGATCAAAACGATTGAGCGGATTGATCCGACAGCCCAATGCTAATCCCAATCGAATGGCATACTCCACTTGTCGTTCGTTAAGTCGTGGCAAAGTGCCAGGATGTGCAAGTGAGATAGGGGAGACCTGCGTGTTTGGTGAACCAGCAAACTTGTTTTTATCACCACAAAAAGCCTTGGAGGCCGTAGCGAGTTGAATATGTACTTCGAGACC
>CALKJE010000122.1 GCA_937995675.1 uncultured Saprospiraceae bacterium | reverse complement strand
ACTAAATCGTGGATCATCATTTCCTTGCTGTAAATTTATTTTATAATCAGAAAAAGCAAAAGTTCCATTAATTAGAAAACTTGAAGCTGGAGGAATCAACGTAAAATTCGCACCCGCACCAAAATTATCCCATTCAAAATTAGCTACATCAGCAAAATTTACCTGATCTCCAAAACGGAATCCGAAGAGGTTAAACTTACTTCCGTTCGCTGTCCCAAAAGAAAGCTTTCCATAAATATCATTAAAATTATAAGTTAAGCCAGCCGTGTCCGCATAACTATAAAGCGACTTAGAGGTTTGCTCTAAATAAGAATATTTTCCAGTCAATAAAAAAGAAGCAAAACCTTTTCCTTCTTCTAATTTTTTAATCGGACCTTCAATCAATACTTTTGATAAAAAAGGATTCGCCGAAACCAAACCACTTAAGTTTTTCTTATTTCCTTCTCTGGTATTGATATCAACAATCGCCGAAACTCTCCCCCCATACTCTGCACTAAATCCTCCCGTCAATACATCTACATTACGAACCGCCTCTGTTTCAAATACCGAGAAAAAACCGATCGAGTGAAAAGGATTATAGATCGTCATTCCATCCAATAAGATTTTATTCTGAATAGGAGAACCACCACGAATATACAATTGACCACCTTGATCACCCGTCTGTACAACTCCAGGTAAAACGGTTAGATACTGCGCGATATCCGGCTCACCACCAATCGAAGGCATGGCTCGAATCTGCTTTGGGGTCAAAGTAACCGCGGATATTTTTACTTCCGTTTTTGCCTCTGTTCGAGAAGCCGTCACATCTACTGCTTGTAATTCTACTCCACCTTCCGTCATATACAAAGCTTGATAAGCATTACTTCCAGAAGTAATCGTCACCATTACACTGACACTATCATAGCCAATATATTGACTCACCAAGTTATAATCACCAACTGGAACATTGTTAATGGTAAAAAATCCTTCGATATCCGAGTTCGCACCATAAGTGGTTCCTTGCAAAAGGACATTACTAAACGGAATGGGTTCACCCGTTTCTTTGTCATACACGTTTCCACGAACACTTCCAGTTTGGGCAAGCACTACAGAAGTACTTATTAAGAATAAAAATAGTAAAAGGGTATTTTTCATAACAATATAGATATTTGAAAATCTTGCAACACATTTTCATTGCAATAGGCGGGCAAAGATAGCAGATATAGAGGAGAATTCAACGAAAGTCACCGTTAAAGTCCGTGGTTGGCAATATAGTAGATAGAATGGATATTATTGAATAGTTTCTCAAATCATTGAACTTACCAAATGGAAATCGTAGTTTAAAAAATCATAAATTGGAGTATTCTGCAAGTTCGGCAGAAAATTACGGGAAATTACCCCGACCCTAAAGGGAGTTCCCGTAATTTTTTACCTTGTTAACTTCAGACTGAGTTACAAATCTACTTATCGAACAATCCGCACATCCACACATCTACACATCAAAAAATCATCACATCAACTCCCCAATTCCCTCTCGAATAATTTCCAGATCACTGTTCGTAGCGTTAACCACCGTAGAAGGTTGATTTTTTCCAGGGCCACCGTCGATGACCATGCTTACTTGCTTGGCGTAATCGTCATAAATTTCACTAGCATTGGTAAAATACTCTAAAATTTCGTCGTCGTTTTTTAAAGAAATAGAAAGAATTGGTCGATCCAGCGCCTCGATAATTGCCATAGCGATATTATTGGCTGGAATACGAACACCGACCGTTTTTTTACGATTAGAAAAAATCCGAGGTACTTCTTTATTGGCTTTTAGAATAAAAGTAAAAGGTCCCGGTGTGTTACGGCGAAGGGCTTTAAAAACATCATTGTCCAGTTGAGAAGCATAGCTGGCCAACTGACTAATGTCTTTACAAATAAAGGTAAGGTTTGCTTTTTTAGGATCTAATCCACGAAGACGGCAAATCTGCTGAATCGCTTTTTGATTTTGAATATCACAACCAAGGGCATAAACCGTATCCGTCGGATAGATTATAACGCCTCCTTTTTCAAGCACTTTGACAACTTGCTCCACCTTACGAGGAGAAGGATTTTCAGGATGTATCTCTAATAGCACTTTGTTAGATTATTTGATTAGTAGATTTTTTGATATGCGGATTGGCACTTTAACGTAAAGGTTTGCCTAAACATACAAATTTTCCTTTAAAAGATATTTTTTATCCATCAAAAAGAAGGCCTTAAAGAAAAACGTTTCCTAAACTTTAAAAGTTTAGGAAACGTTTTTAGACTAAAAAATTACGGGAAATTACCCCGACCCTAAAGGGAGTTCCCGTAATTTTTTGCCTAGTTAATTCCTGACTGAGTTACCTTAGTTACTAATCCGCACATCAAAAAATCCGCACATCAGCTAATCAATTCAATCCAAACTCATCATCCTCATCCCACATTTTAGCAAGGATATCGCTAAAAACCATTTTTGATTCGATAAAATCTTTACCGATTACGTTGAATTCACAAAGGCCGTGTAAAACCATTTCCATGTAAGAATAAGTATCCTCTTTAGAAATTTCTTTGTTTCCTTCGACTAATTTTCGAAGTCCGGCTACTTTATCTAAAGTCTTTTTATATTCCTTTTCGGGAGCATCGTTGAGTAGGTCTACGGTGTTACCACCTGCAAACCAAGCGCGGATCGTTCCGTAAGGATCTTTTTGTTCGCCCTTTTTCAGTTGATCTGGATTAGGGAATAATTCTAGAAATTCTGTTTTAACCGCTTTACCAATCAACGCAAGTGCTACTCGGTAAGGACCTTCTTGTTCTCCTTCATAGACTAGTTCTACTTTTCCTGTAATCGCAGGAATAACGCCCCATAAATCAGCGATTCGAGCCGTCGTTTTCTTTTCACCGTTGATCAGCATTCTACGTTCTGCCGTGGAAATCAGATTTTCGTAAGCAGAAATACTCAATCGAGCAGACACCCCACTCTTCTCATCAATATATTCGCTCTCTCGTGCTGCAAAACTAACTTGCTCTAAAAGCACCCGATAAATCTCAGGAACCACTACCGCTTTCTGTTGATTCTGTGCGAGTTGTGCTTCTTGCTCGGTGATCTTTAAGGCAATATCTATACTCTTTGGATAATGCGTCAGAATCTGACTTTCAATCCGGTCTTTTAAAGGAGTGATAATGCTACCACGGTTGGTATAATCTTCTGGATTGGCCGTAAAGAGAAATTGAATTTCAAGTGGCATTCGTAACTTAAATCCACGAATCTGCATATCGCCTTCCTGTAGAATATTGAAAAGGGATACTTGAATTCTCGCTTGTAAATCAGGCAACTCATTGATCACAAAAATACCTCGGTGTGCGCGAGGAATCAATCCAAAGTGAATCACCCGTTCGTCCGAATAAGGCAGTTTTAAACTAGCCGCTTTAATCGGATCGACATCTCCGACTAAATCGGCGATGCTTACATCCGGTGTTGCTAGTTTTTCAACATAGCGTTCCGAGCGATGTACCCAAGCAACCGGCGTTTTGTCTCCATGCTCTTTGATCGTATCGTGCGCAAATCGAGAGATTGGGTTGAGTGGATCATCATTTAGTTCGCTACCTGCTACAATCGGCATGTATTCATCCAGTAGACCCACCAGAATCCGTGCTAATCTCGTCTTCGCCTGCCCTCTTAATCCTAAAAGCAGCACATTGTGTCGCGAAAGAATTGCGCGCTCCAAATCTGGAATCACCGTATCTTCAAAACCGATAATTCCTTTAAATATTTCCTCTTTATTTTGAAGTTTCGTGATGAGATTATCACGTAATTCGTCTTTTATAGTTCGGGGTTTATAGCCACTTTTCTTAAGCTCCCCTAGTGTTGTTATGTCTTTCATAGTGGATAAAACATCTTGTGGAGGATTTGGTTCGTTGGTTTGGGGGATTTCTTGGAATTTGGCTGATTGGCCTCTCTCTAAGGTGATTCTGTTAATTAGTTAACCGCCAAAACCAATAATATTAGAGTTAAAAAAAATAATAGATGTTCGTTTACAGGTCCGCCTGTAGAAACGAGCATAACGTGCAAAAAAAGTTTAAAAAGCAGTTTAACCTACCTCCGCTTTATGAACAAATCCCCCACGTCATTGATTTAAGGCTTATTTTTATATATCAAAACCCAAAGGTGTTTCGAATTGTCTTTTAATTTGAAAATCGACTAGATTGAAAAGGGATAACCCTATAATTTAGTAACCACCTATTTTCATTAAAAATAGATATACCGAAAAAATCACCAGTTGAACGAACTTCTAAAAAAAGAAAACTTAATGACCTCGAAATAAAAAACATAATTCCGAAATAACACTTCGTTGAGAGGAATTTTACATTTTCCTCCCGAATTTGCGCAGGCAGTGAATGACGAAGGAGAGAACAACTAAGTAAATCCGGGATTTAGAAAATGAAAAATAGCTCGAAACAAAAACTTAAACCTCGAAACAAATATGATTGACAAGGTCAAAAAAACAATCCTCCAAGCAGGCGACCTCCTAAAAGAACAAGCTGGCAACCTCAGCGGAACCGCTCTAGAGCGCCTTATCGACATTTTCGAAGACTGGGCAGAAGTTTTTCCAGAGTTAGTCAATTATGGATTTACCTTGGTCAATTTCTCACTCAGCGTAGGACTTAGTCCAGGCATGACGATCTTTATGAGCGGAAAAACAGAACATTTCCAAGAAGAACGACTCAAAGAATTATTAGAAGAAAATGCTGGAAACAAAACCATGCTATCCGTTCTAAAAACACTTCAAACCACTACGAGCCTCTACGAAAAAACAACCCTAGAGCCTTGCGAAAATATGTACCTAAAAATCGTCATCGGTATACCACCGGAGATTAAAGTGACGTTTGGAGAAATGGAGTTACTTTGATGATATGCGGATTTGTGGATTATTTGATGTGCGGATGTGCGGATGTGCGGATTGTTTGATAAGTGGATGTGCGGATTTGTAACTCAGTCGATAATCAACAAGGTGAAAATTACGGAAACTCCCTTTAGGGCCGGGGTAATTTTCCGTAATTTTTTGCCGAGCTTATTTGCTCACTTTTTGCTTTTGAATTTGCCCTTGCGCTTGAATTTGAATTTGTTTTAGAATGGGAATAGGAATCGCTTGAACTATTCTAATTCACATTCCTATTCTAATTCAAAAATCTTTCTTAGTAAAAAAATAAAATACTGAATCCTAATGACATCCACTAAATTAATCCTCTCTTTGCCTGCCATATTCGTAATTGCTGTATTGGGATATCTGTCTTGTGGCTGTCAGGCCGATGCAAATGGTCAAGCATTATTACCGACGAAAGAGACCAACCTTGATCAGCAAATTTTCTTAAATGAAGGAATGATTGCCAGTGTGACTGGAAGAGGTGATTCGTATCGTTTGATAGATGGACAAGACTTGCCGATGACGCCCGGTCAGCCGCTTGTAGGTGGCGCGCCTTGGGATGGAGACTATAAAGAAAATGGACTCAATCGATCGTTCATTGGGGCTTTTAATGATGGAAATGTATTTCAAGATGCCAATTTATATTATCCATTGGAAATTATAATTGATCTAAACGAGGCGACGCCCCTCACGCAATTTTGTCTGACGGATTTAAATGGAGAAGGTGCTATTTCTATGGTTTATCTCGATCAGAAAAAAGCATGGAAAAATATTTTAACCAAAAAACTGGATGAAAATTTCCGCTGGGTTTGTCATGAAAATCTTAATTGTACGACTCGGTTTATTAAACTTACTTTTTCTGAACCAACGGCCAATGTGGGAGAAATTAGATTCTTTTCTAAAAAACCATCGAGCAAAAAGACTACGCCAAAATCTACTCAGCCAGCCTATCCTACTTTTAAAGACTTCGTCGGTGTAAATATCAACACCGAAGATCCAATGTATCAATTATCCTTGTTTGAATTTGCGAGAGAATACCATGACTGGCA
>CALKJE010000121.1 GCA_937995675.1 uncultured Saprospiraceae bacterium | reverse complement strand
GTCTAACTGGAAGATCGGATGACGTTGGTATTCTACCTTATTCAGCACCCCTGTTAAAGCAGCTTTGATCATGGCTCTGGTGTAAGATAATTCGATTCTGTTTCCTTCACCGTATTTACCACCAGTCCAACCAGTATTTACCAACCATACGTTGATTTCTCCATCTCCTCGTCGGCTTCCTTTTTCGATTTTATCACCTAACATCTCTGCATATTCTGCTGGATGTAGCGGTAAGAAAGGTGCTCCAAAACAAGCAGAGAACGTTACTTGTGGTTCATTGATACCTTCTTCCGTTCCAGCGATTTTTGCCGTATATCCACTGATAAAGTGGTACATTGCCTGATCAGGAGACAATTTACTAATTGGAGGTAATACACCAAAAGCATCACAAGTTAAAAAGAAGATATTCTCCGGTAAATCACCTCGCGACTTAAACATGATATTATCAATATGATAAATCGGATAACTTACTCGGGTATTTTGCGTGATCGAAGTATCGGCATAATTAGCGGTACAACCATCTTCTTCAAAACCAATATTTTCTAATAAGGCTCCGAACTTAATCGCTCCATAAATCTGTGGTTCTTTATTAGGTGATAAATCAATCGTCTTTGCATAGCAACCACCTTCGAAGTTGAAAACAGACTCTTTTGACCAACCATGCTCATCATCTCCAATCAAGCGTCGTTCTGGATCATTAGAAAGGGTTGTTTTTCCTGTTCCAGATAATCCAAAGAATAAGGCAGTATCTCCACTTGCTCCAGTATTTGCCGAACAGTGCATGGATAATACATTCCTTTCAACAGGTAGAATAAAATTCAATACAGAGAAGATACCTTTTTTGATTTCTCCAGTGTAGGCAGTACCTCCGATGATGATCTTCTTTTCTGTAAAGTTTACGATTGAGAAATTCTCCTGACGAGTACCGTGTTTGGCGGGATCCGCTGTAACGCCAGGGAAAGCATATACTTCCCAATCTGGTGTAAATACCGCTCTTTCTTTCTCTGTTAATCGCAAGAACATATTGTATACAAACATGTTTTGCCAAGGATATTCACTATACACCCGAACATTTAGTCGGTATTTTGGATTGGCACATGCATATGCATCTCGAACATAAACTTCTTCTAAGCTACCAGCATAGGTTTTGATTTTATCATATAATTGATGAAAGCTTTCCGAAGCAATCGGGATATTGATATCGCCCCAATCTACTCTTTGAGAAGTGATGTCGTCTTCGACGATAAAACGATCTTTAGGGGATCGCCCTGTGAATTTTCCAGTGTTGACAACAAGTGCCCCCGAACTGCTTAATTTTCCTTGTCCATTACGGATTGTACGTTCCACTAAAGCAGCGGGCTGTAAATTTTTAAGTTCTTTTTTAAACATAATTTTAAATAGTTATAATTTGGATGGTTGGTTGGTTATATTGGTGGTCATTTAGCTAAAATAAGTAGTTCCCAAAAATTGGATTTACTATAAATTGGATAAAATTTCCTAAAATCAAGCTTAAAAACACAGGTAAAGTTGAAGAAGTAGCCTGTTTTTCAAAGAAGGTTAGAGAAAAGTATTAATTCTATTTAGTAGCGAATTAAATCTAAGAGAAAAACCATATGTAAAATTAATAATTTTAATAGCCTAAAGCGATCTTAAAAGGTAAAAAAACCTTCAAGTAGTTAAAAAAGAAAGATTTAGGATATTAAAGGTCATAAATATGTAGATAAATTAAACTAGAACGCATGAATAGATCTTTTTCACTTTGCTTCTAAACTAGCCATCCAGTCCCCAAGCAGTTCATTCATGAATTTCGTGTCTTGACTAGCAATAAAAATATTATTAGGTATAATTTCAATACAATTTTGTCTAAATATTTTAGAGGATATTGATAATCAAAGACTTACAAATCTGCCTATTTCAGTAGTCTCGTATCCGTCTGCTTATTTTTTCTCAATTTATCGAAATCCTATAAATTATTAGTATAATTCTGGAATATAATATTATCTTTGCTGTCACTCTTTTAAAACGAAAATTACGACTGCTACACAACAATTATTTTATTATCCCATGACCGTACATAAGCTTACCCAACGTTGATCGTTTTAAATAAGTTTATAGTATATTTTACTGATTTTCAAGTGTTTATAACCCTTTAATTAGCCGTAATACCTACAGTGTGAAATCAAGAGAAGAAGTGTTCAGCGTTTTGAGCACAATGATGAAAAAGAGCAATTTTAGAATAAGTATAATAATACTAGGACTTGCAATTGTTGGTTTTAGTATTATTTTACTTAATCTAGATGGCAAATCAAAGATAGGTTCCAAAGCGCAGTTACAACAACTCGCCTCTTTTCCTATACCCCAACCTACTATTCAATACGGTTTTATGCTCGATACGTTTCAAGTATCGCGTGATACTATTCAAAACAATGAGTTTTTAGCGGATATTCTGCTTCGTCACAAGGTTCCATTCTCGGATATCGACGAATTAGCTCGTGCTACCAAGGATAGTTTTGATGTCCGTGGCCTCCGCGCTGACCGACCGTATACCATTCTCGCAACAGATACCAGCAAGGCTGCCCAATACTTTATTTACGAGCCTAGCGTGTTCAGTTATGTAATATTCGACCTACAAAACAAAACGGCTAACAAGATTGAGCGTCCTGTCAGCACCACTGTAAAATCTGGTGCCGGGATCATTCAATCCTCTTTATGGAATGCCATGACTGACAATGGAATGAGCTTTGAACTAGCTGCGAGCATGGAAGATGCTTTGGCTTGGTCGATTGATTTCCATCATATTCAAAAAGATGACCGCTTTAAGCTTGTCTATGAAGAAAGATCTATTGATGGGCAGCCGGTTGGTATCGGTAAAATTTTAGGAGCCTACTATAAGAATGTAGACAATGAATATTATGCGATTCATTTTGAGAATGAAAGGCATGCAGGTTATTATGATTTGGAAGCTCGATCTATGGAAAAAGCATTTCTAAAGGCCCCTGTTAAATATAGCCGTATTAGTTCTCGTTATAATCTTCGCCGTTTTCATCCAGTACTCCGCAGAACTCGTCCACATTTTGGGACTGATTACGCCGCACCAACGGGGACGCCAATTTATGCGGTAGCAGATGGTCTAGTTACAAAACGTAGTCGTACGCGTGGCAACGGTAATTATGTCAAAATTAAGCATGATGATGTTTACCAAACGCAATACTTACATATGTCTCGGTTTGCAACTGGTGTTAATGTAGGTACCCATGTAAAGCAAGGACAGACGATTGGTTATGTTGGTCAAACCGGACTAGCAAATGGTCCACATGTATGTTTTAGATTTTGGAAAAATGGTAAACAGGTCAATCACCTCAAGGAGAATCTTCCTCCACCTGACCCAATGCCTTCAGAAGATATTCCTCGTTTTAATATTGTAAAAAATGAAGTAAAGGCTAAACTAGATAAGGTAGCTTTTAAAAATTTCCCAGCTCAAAACGTATCTCAACCGACTGAAGGTAGTGAGAAATCAAAGGAACAGTTAGGTAGTTTGTAGAATAGGAATAGGAATTAGAATAGGAATTAGAATGATTCCCTTTATTGTAAAGCGGTATTCGCGAGCTATTCTACCTCCTCCTACTGTGTCATGAATCAACCTCTCCACACTATTCTAATTCTAATTCCTCTCTACCGTCCGATCAAATTCTTCTTAATGTAATTTTCTACAAAACGTTCTCGGTAGGTACGCCCTAGTGGGATCTCTTCCCCTGCCAGTTGGATCAAATCTGTTTCTACTGCGTCAATAAAATTGATATTAATTAAGTGGGATTTGCTAACGCGAACAAAAATTTCTGGTGGCAATTGTTTGGTAATCGTTCCCAGATTCATGGCAGTCATTAGTTTTTTATTGTCCGTTGTATAGATCATTACGTAATCTTTCATTCCTCTGATGTACAAGATATCTTTATAAAATAAGCGAATGAATTTTCGTTCTGATTTGATATAAATAAAATCTGACTCAATAGATTCTACTGCAGCAGGAGCAGCGTTTTTTAAGGAATAAATTTCCTGTGCTTTGTTAACTGCTTTTATAAATCGTTCTAATCGAATTGGTTTAATCAAATAGTCTATCACATCTAATTCAAACCCTTCCAAGGCATACTCTGGGTAAGCAGTGGTCATGATAATCATGGGTTGTTTTTTCAGTGTCCGAATAAAATCCATCCCATTTATCCCGGACATTTCTATATCGAGCAAAATCAGATCTACGCCATCTTTTGCGATCAGGTCATTGGCAGCTAGCGCATTGGCAAATTGTCCAACTAAGTTTATGTTGGGTAATTTTTGAAGGTAAAGTTCTAGTCCTTCGCGAGCTAAAGGTTCGTCATCGATTATTATAGTGTTCATGTTATAATAGGTTGTAGTACCAATTTTATTTGGTAGGTTTCTCCGTTATCTGATATGTTTAAATTATGTCGATCGGGATATAATAGTTCTAAACGGCGTTTTACGTTTTTAAGACCGATACCACCTTCAACCACTTTATTTTTTACTTTTGGAATCGCATTTTCAACTAAAAAGTGGATATCCTTATCTAGAATATCTAATTGGATTAGGATTTGAGACTCATTGTCTGAGCTCATTCCATGCTTAACAGCATTCTCAATAAAAGGAATAAAAAGGAAGGGTGCAACCATATGCCGGTTTGGAGCACCATTGACCTTAAATTCAATTTTTGCTTTATTTTTTCTGAGTGCATCCAATTTCAAATAAGTATTGAGATAATTGATCTCGTCTTTTAGGTATACCTTTTCTTTTGCACAATCATAGAGTTGGTATCTTAATAATTCTGATAATAATAAAATACTTTCAGAAGCCTCTGCAGGGCGTACCTGAGATTGAACATAGATATTATTTAAGGCATTAAAAAGCGAATGTGGATTGATTTGATCTTTCAGATAGGCCAGTTCCGTTTCAAGATTGGCTGATTTAAGATCTGTAATATAGCGTTGATCAGCTACGTAGCCTTTGAATAATTTGATAGCAACTGCCGTTCCCAACAAAGTCATGGTCAATACAAATGGAAGAATAACGATATCCAGAAAGGTCAAATGGGTTCCATCTTCGAATTCCATTCCAATATTAGCATATTCATCAAAAGATACAAGGCCAATATTTATGATTAAGGTCAATAAAGTTAGTAAAGCATATTCAAGATATTTTCCTTTTAAAAAGAATTTCGGGATTAACACATAAAAATTTACATACACCATTATCATATCCAGAATAATTCCTATCCCAACAAGCTTTATATACTCTGAATCATAACTAGAAGTCAAACCAAACAAGGACAGAAAATCATCTAGATACATTACGATCCAAAACAACACATGCCACCAAATACGGTAGCGATTATTTAAGATCAATTCCAATAGTTTATTCTGTTGCATGTAGGTATTTATTTATTAAGCGTTCAGCTCAATCATTTATACAAAAATAGGCCATTC
Organism: uncultured Saprospiraceae bacterium; assembly: GCA_937995675.1. Classification (GTDB taxonomy): domain Bacteria; phylum Bacteroidota; class Bacteroidia; order Chitinophagales; family Saprospiraceae; genus JALZUU01. The sequence goes on along the minus strand of CALKJE010000121.1, from coordinate 3,798 downwards.
TACCCCACCATCGCTAATCAAAAGTATAATAAAACCCTACAAAAGTATATTAAACAGCCTCCTTTGGTATAAAACAGAAGATTTCAACCAAAAACTGCCCCTATATTTGTTTTATAGAACACATCGACATCAAAATCGAATAAGAAATTTTAAACTTAAAAATAGCATATCGAAAAGAGCCTTACTTGTTTAGAAGTTGATTAAAAAACTTCACATTATCTGACCCGATTAACGATAATAGAGATACTATTCGTTGGTCATAAAATCACTCATTATGAAAAACAAGTTTTGGATATTTATCACCTTGGCACTTGTTGTTAGTGCTTGCCAACGCGAAGATTATTTTGATGACCTTGATCCAGCAACAGACTCTTTTCAAGAAGATGATGCAGGGAACGATACGGATGATTCAAATGACCATCCACCTGGCGATCATGACCATGGAAGTGATAATGACGCGCCCCTTACTACCTACCGAATTACCGGAGATGATATTGATAAGATAAAAGATCATAACGTTGCTCCTCAATACCAGTCTTTTCAACAAGATTACGCCAAGCATATAGAAATGTGGGAATTTGTTACTAGACTATTACCATTTGAAATAAGAGGACGATTGGCGGAGTTTGAAGTATTTCACGGAGAAGGAGAATTATTAGGATATGTTGCTCCGATCAACGACAACGATCTAAGCCGATGGAAATTTGCCTTAGCCATAGACGCTGCTAATAATCTAGATGAAATAAACTTTAAAGACTTTTTCACTTATGTAGTTATACATGAATACGGTCACGTTCTAACACTCAATGAAGAAGAAGTGAATACCAACTTCAATAACTGTAATACCTTTGAAATTGGAGAAGGATGTCCTAGGACAAATTCCTATATCAATCAAAATTTCCTAATAGGTTGGGACGATATTTACGATGAATTTCAACTGCTCCAAGAGGAGGAATTATTTGATTTTTATGATAAATACCAAGATCGTTTTTCTAGTGATTATGCAGCTACTAATCCAGGAGAAGATGTTGCCGAAGTATTTGCTTTCTTTATTACTAGTGAAACACCTCCCAATGGAAATAGCATCGCTGATCAAAAAATAAAATCAATGTATAACCAACCTGATCTTGTAGAACTAAGAAATAAAATAAGACAAAGTCCTACGGTACGAGCACTAAGAGCCGGAAGTTGGTTAGAAAACCCGCTACGAAACCGCTTTAAAATTGGCAAGCATCAACACACGACTGTGAACTCACCGGCCGAATAGGCAGGTTTAAAAGAAAGAAAAAATCCTACAATACTACTTGTTATTACTGATCAAGAATAAGACCACTCCTCTTATTCTAACAGCCAGAAGTATATCTAATATCATCCTGGTCTTACTACTGCAAAAGCTGATACTACTCCCTTTATTTTAAAAAAATTAAAAAAAATAACATGAAAAATCTAATTTTTTGTCTAAGTATTGTGACCCTTTTATTATCTCTATATTCTTGTAACGAAGATGAGAGCATTACCCCTAACGATGTCCCAGAATCTGCGCTTTTAGCAGCCGATGATAACTCTCCAAATGCAGGAGAAGATCGAACGTGTAGCATGGAACAACATATGACTGCATTGATGTCTGATCCAGCATATCGAAAAGCACACCAAGAAAAACTTACTCGAATAGAAAATTATGCTGCAGTAAGAAGTGCAAATTGTACCAATCCAGCGGTGCTACCAATGGCGATTCACTTTCAAGGTATCTCGAATCCTGACGAAGCATGTCTTCGCGCATTGGCTATTTCTCAGATAGCGGTTCTTAATGCAGATTTTCAAGGAACGAATAGTGATATTTCAAATTGGGATAACAATGCTTCTAGTTCTTTCCCTGGAATTAGTAATGGAGATGCTTGTATAGAATTTTGTTTACCAACTCAGGGTCACCCTTCTGGTTTCAATCTTTCTGATGGAGAGCCTGCGGTGACGATTAATCAAACTAGTGGTGACAACGCTTCTCAGTGGAATGGTTATATCAATATTTTTGTTAGAGCCAATCTTGGCGCCTTAGGATATTCTCCACTAGGTGGAAATGGAAACGGTGACGGTGTAAGTATTGATGCAAATGCCTTTGGAACTGGCGCAGGTTGTGGATCTATTGCTCCTGGAGCTCCTTATAATTTAGGAAGAACCTTGACTCACGAATTAGGTCACTATTTACTTTTAGATCATATCTGGGGTGGTAATGGTGGATGTAATGATGATGATCAAGTTAATGATACGCCTGTTTCGAATCAACCATATTATGGTTGTCCTAGTATTGGTGCGAGTTCTTGTAGTAGTACGGACATGCATATGAACTACATGGACTATACGAATGATGCTTGTATGTATATGTTCTCTGCTGGTCAAGCGACACGGGTAGAAGGATATGTAAATACTAGTCTGCAAAATGTTATTGCAAAAGGAAATACAATCTGTGGCGGACCAACTAATCCTACTCCTACTTGTAGCGATGGAATTCAAAATGGAAATGAAACTGGTGTAGACTGTGGTGGACCAGATTGTGCGCCTTGTCAAGCAGCACCAACTTGTAGTGACGGAATTCAAAACGGAAACGAAACAGGGGTAGACTGTGGAGGTCCTGATTGTGAACCTTGCCAAGCAGCGCCAACTTGTACGGATGGGATTCAAAACGGAAACGAAACAGGAGTAGATTGTGGTGGTCCTGATTGTGCGCCTTGTGCACAGCCTCTAATCTGTGATGCACCCGAAAATGTTTCAGCAACCAATATCACCAATAATAGTGCTTTGATTACTTGGGAACCAGTAAATGGTGCGATACGGTATCAAATTCGTTATAAAGAAGCTGGACAAAATCCGTGGAAAAGTCGATTGACTACTAATACGGAAAGAGTGTTAAACAATTTACAATCTGGTACAAAATACCGTTATAGAGTTAGAACTTTTTGTGAAGACGATCGATCAAAATGGAGCGATACTAAATCATTTATTACGGAATCTAATACGGGTACTGAATGTTCCGATAATGAACTAAATTTTGATTTAACATTAGACTATTACGGAGGAGAAACGAGTTGGGAAATTTATGACGAAAGTGGTTCGGTAGTTTATAGTGGTGACAATTATCCAAATTATCAAGAAGGGCTGAACATTCAGGAGAATTGGTGCTTAGAAGATGGTTGCTACACTTTTGCTATCTATGATGACTATGGAGATGGTATCTGCTGTGATTATGGCGAAGGATCTTACTCTATTGCAGATGGAAATGGAAATGTTTTATTTGAATCTGACGGATACTTTTCTTATGTAGAGTATGTTGACTTCTGTTTAGGTTATGATTCTTTTAATAGTGTACAGAATCGTAAAGGTAAAAAGGCTCGAAATACGGTCAAGAAAGCGAAACCGAATCAAACACGAGAGTAAGGAAGTAAAATAGTCTTTTGAGAGATTCCGGATACTGGTTTAGGCTAGTACACTGTGCAATAAATTCATTAACATTTTGAAATGCTTTTTTTTAGCGATTACTTCGTCCAAATTTTATCAAATAACTACGGCTATTTTCAAAAATATTGGACTCGTACTCACAAAAAATAACCTATTTAAAATGCAAAGCAACTTAATGCACAGTGTACTAGTGTCCAGATTTTTTTATTGAAGTTGTTTTAGAAGTTGAGATTGAAGTTGAGATTGAAGTTAAAAAATCACAAAATTTATTACCGTCCCCAATCGGTTAACAAAAAAGGTAATTATTTTTTTTGCTCTTTCCACCATAAACCTAATGGTATTAAAAAA
>CALKJE010000120.1 GCA_937995675.1 uncultured Saprospiraceae bacterium | reverse complement strand
ACTAATACAGAACGACTTCATTTGATTGTAGAAGACTTGGAAGTTATTTCTAGAATGGAATCTGGAGAGAATCAACTTGATATTGAGACGTTTAATTTGGTTAAATTGGCTGATGAAGTCATGGATGAAACAGAGATGATCGCAAAAAAGAAGAAAATATCCATTATTTATAAAGAAAACTATACCCGTTCTTTTCGAGTCAAAGCGGATAGAGAAAGTATTCGACAGATTTTGGTCAACTTAATTGTCAATTCAATTAAATACGGGAAGAAATCAGGAACGACTAAAATAGGTTTTTATGATATGGATGAATATGTTTTAGTCGAAGTGGCTGATGATGGTATTGGGATTGAGAAAAAACATTTATCTCATATTTTTGACCGATTCTATCGAGTAGAAAAAAGCCGTAATCGTTCTAAAGGTGGCTCAGGACTTGGTTTGTCTATTGTTAAACATATTATTGAAGCCCATGGAACAACGATCAACGTCCGCTCTAATCCCGGAGTAGGAACAAACTTTGGATTTACCTTAAAAAAGCCTTAATCTACTCTTTAGCAAACACTTTCTCCAGAATTCCCTAGAATTGGGTAGCTTTACCCCGAAACAGGAATAATTAGTCAACTATTCGCATTTTAATTGTTAAAAAGGAAATAATTGATCTCCTCTTTACGTCTTAATGGTATATTTGACTAACAGAACTTTTTATACTAAACAGAAATGACCGATAAACTATCTCTTGCAAAGAAAGATAAATCTAATATTTTTCTAGACCCTTTTGGAAATATCCTCTTTTTTAAACGGGCATTAACAGGATGGTTAGGAATCGCAACTTATCGACATCTCAATATCATTAATAAGACGGAAGTTATAGGAGCAGATTTTTTAATGGATTTACCCGATAAAAATGTGCTTTTTGTGGCGAATCACCAGACTTATTACGTGGATGTAATAGCACTCTATCATATTTTTGGTAGTGTAAAATGGAAATTTAAAAACATCAATAATCCACTCTACCTATTATTGCCAAGAGTAAAAGCTTATTATATCGCTGCTGAAGAGACCATGAAAGAAAGTGGTTGGCTGGCTCGTCTTTTTTCATATGCCGGCGCGGTAACGGTTAAACGTTCTTGGCGAAGTAAAGGAAAAGATGTAATTCGTAGTTCTGACGTAAAAGCTCCCGCTAAAATCAAAACAGCTTTAGAATACGGTTGGGTGGTCAACTTTCCTCAAGGAACCACCAAAGCTGGTGCTCCTGTCCGAAAAGGTTCTGCTAGCCTAATTAAAAAATATCGCCCGATTGTTGTTCCGGTTAAATTGACAGGATTTGATGAAGCTTTCGCTAAAAAAGGAGTCAAAGTCAAAAATCCTGGTACACAACTCAAGGTTCAATTCGGTGAACCCATCCAATTTGGTACCGATACCAAGGTAGAAGAAATACAAACTTATCTGGAAAAAGTAATTATCGGGGAATTCTAATCTATTCTAATTTAAAAATCTGCTAGAAGTAGTTTTATGGATTGATTTTTAACAAATTGAGAATTAATATCATAGCTTAATTATAGTTAAAATATAGTTTTACTCAGACGAAATTTTCTTTACTTATCATTTCTGAAAATATCCCAACCAAATCTTTTTACTAATAAATTAGAGTAGGGTAGCTTTCTGTTCCTAGTTTAGAATTGAATTACCAGGGATTATAAAAGCAAATCTTATTAATTTCGTATTACCTGTCTTGCAATGGAGAGATCAAAAATCAAAAAATCCGCAAATCTATTTCATCCTAGGCGTAGCGACCACTTCCTGACCAGCAAAATCTTCCTTTAAGTATTTAAAGTAACCAGCCACCGCAATCATGCCAGCATTATCTGTACAATACTGAAATGCCGGAATAAACGTATCCCAACCCAATCTTTTTCCTGTTTCTTCAAACGCCTTTCTTAATCCTGAATTCGCAGAAACTCCTCCAGCAATCGCCACTTCGGTGATTCCTGTCTCTTTTGCAGCTTTTTCTAGTTTATTTAATAGAATACTTACAATACGATCTTGAATCGACCGGCAGATATGGTTCATGTTTTCTTTTACAAAATCAGGATTCTCTTTTAATTGATTTCTAAGAAAATATAAAATCGAAGTTTTGAGTCCGCTAAAGCTAAAATCTAAGCCTTCGATTTTTGGTTCTGTAAATTGATATAGTGGTTCTCCCGTTTGTGCTAACTTATCAACCAAAGGTCCAGCAGGATAATCTAAGCCCAATAATTTCCCACTCTTATCGAAAGCTTCTCCCGCAGCATCATCAATGGTAGAACCAATTACCTCCAAGGTATAAGGATCCTTTACTTTTACAATTTGCGTATGTCCACCAGAAACGGTTAAGCATAGAAATGGAAAGTTAGGCTTCGGATCTTCTGCAAAATGCGCCAAAACATGGGCACGTAAATGATGTACCTCAATCATCGGAATTCCTAAGCTCAATGCCATTCCCTTTGCAAAGCAAACACCAACATGCAATGACCCGATTAGACCTGGACCTCTTGTAAAAGCAATTGCAGATAATTCCTCCCTAGTAACACCTGCCTTGACCAAAGCTTGATCCACCGTAGGAACAATATTGATCTGATGTGCACGAGAGGCCACTTCAGGAACCACGCCTCCATAGTCTTTATGTACTTTTTGGCCAGCTGTTACATTACTTAATACGACACCGTCTTTTAACACTGCGGCGGAGGTGTCATCACAGGAAGATTCTATGGCAAGAATAATTACACTCATGTTGAACTAATATATTTTTTATAATATTCTTATTTTTTTACTATAAAACCAATTGAATGTTGTAATTTTACAGTGGACTGAAAAACGTCCACAAAAAACAAAAACATCCGCTAATATCCACAAATATTAGTAAGCACTTTTTTAACTAGAAGACATTTGCGGGTTTGCCGCTACTCTCCGGCGGTACTGCCGGAGCTTGGGAGGTCGAAATTGGAAAAATGTCTTAGTCAAAAACACTTTGAGAAAATACCATTATACGTCACTGATGTGTAATGGTATTGCCGTTTTATAGATACTATTTTACTGATACTAAACCGAAACACATGTTTAAATCGAAAAAAGTCAAAAATGTTATAGGTAGCAATCCTGCAGCTCCTATTAGCGAAGCACCAAATCAAGTTTGCAATAATATTGCGCCTGGAACACACATTGAAGGGAAATTTATTACTTCTGAGGATATCCGCCTGGATGGAAGGGTTACCGGAGAGATTTTGTGTCATAAAAAACTCGTAATGGGAGAACATGGCCATATGAACGGCGATGTTGTTTGTCAAGACTCTAGCATCAAAGGAAAAATTTTTGGTACTTTTAAGGTAAAAGGCCTATTACACCTCTTAGCTACGGCAAAGTTAGAAGGAAAAATTATGGCTAAGAAAATGGTCGTTGATGAAGGAGCTTCCTATAGCGGAGAATGTTTAATCGGCGAGCAACATGTAAAGTAATTTACCCACCAAAGCATGGTCTAAAACGTACTTTTTCACCCAAATACCACCATTTGTGGTTTGCATAGCATCTTTTTATTAAAACTATGAAGTTTTTAAACAACTTCTATATTGCATTTTAATAAATTTTACTATTATTGCGATACACAAAATAAAAAACCTCTTCTTATGAGATTAATCATCAACTTAGTATTAGTTGCCCTCGTTGCACTGCTAATTTACGTACTTTACAGCAGTATCAACGAACCAATTGCTTTCCAAGCTGAAAAAGACCGCCGTGAGGGGGCCGTTATTGAGCGTTTAACTGATATTCGTAAAGCTCAGGAATTATACCGAGAAGTTCATGGAGAATATTCTAAAGACTTTGATGGCTTAGTTAGTACCATAAAAACTGGTAAAATTCCAGTTGTAAAGGTTATTGGTGATCCGGATGATCCAACCAATACAGATGCGATTCGTTATGATACTACTATGGTACCAGCAATGGACTATTTCAAGGATTATGAAACGACCGTTGCTAAGCGAAACATCAATTTGGATTCTTTACGCTATGTTCCTTTTACCAAAGGACAGCAGTTTCTTGTACAAGCTGATACTTTAACTTACCAGAGTACTTTGGTAAATGTGGTAGAAGTGGGTATTCCAAGAACTGAGTTCATGGGACCTTATGCAGATGCTCGTTTTAAGCGATATGATGCATCCTACGATCCAAACAAAACTATTAAATTCGGTACGATGTTCGCGCCAAACTTATCAGGAAATTGGGAACGGTAAACTTCGAAATTGTTGAAAGTAATTTCGTAAAAAAATATACTGACACCTATGACCTATCCATTCTTGTAGGAATGGATAGGTTTTCTTTTTTGGTCAGTGATCCTCAACAGAATATCCTTTTGTTGCGTAGTTATGCTTTTGCGTCAGGTATAACTGGTTTAGATAAGCTAAGTGATTCTTTAAAAGAGATTTATATTAGTGACGAATTATTAAAACAATCCTATCAAACTGTCAGAATTGGGATACTCGATCAGCGCAGTACTTTGGTACCGAGCGACCTTTTTGATCCAGAACAAAAAGAAGTTTATCTTAAAAATGTAGTAGAGAATATTGAATATGATACCATCAATTTTGATGCGTTAAAACCACTCGGTATGGTTAATCTCTATGCCACCAATACCGATTTCATCAATCAACTTTACGGGTATTTTCCTAATGCAAAAATCAATAATGCAGGTTCTAGTCTCATTCTCGGACATCGGAAAATTGCAGAAAATCGGACTGGAAGACAGATTTGTTTGAATGTTCGTCAAGGCTTATTGCAAATCAGTTTATTTGATAATAAGGAACTTCTTTTCTACAATAGCTTTATTTACGAATCATCTCAGGACTTTATTTATTATGTCATGTTGGTCTTTGATCAATTTCAGCTGAAACCAGAAGGGAATACGGTTCATATTAGCGGACAGATTGTTCAAGATTCTGAGATTTATCACTTACTATTTCGGTATATCCGACATCTAGAAATGATGCCTATCCCTGATTATTATAAATTAGGAGCAAAAGGATCTAAGATGGAGGACTACCAATATTTTGATCTATTTAGTCGCAAACTATGCGAATAATCGGTGGCCAATTTAAAGGCCGAAAATTTTATCCTCCAGCAGATAAG
>CALKJE010000119.1 GCA_937995675.1 uncultured Saprospiraceae bacterium | reverse complement strand
AAATTGAGGTTCGATTATCTATTTTTCATTTTCTAAAAACTCATTAGAAATAATTTTAAAATGAACCCGTTCGGTATCTTCTGCATAAAGTACAAGACCTTCGCGGCAAGTTTCAAAAAGTTGAGAAGTTCCGTCCGCATAGGCAAGTGCTTCTTCTACTGTTTCTGGTAATTGCACGCCAGTTTCCAAAATAGGAACGGTCTTTAATCCTAGCGTAGCACTCAAGGTCGTCATCTCTTCAATTGATAAATAGGTGCTTGCATCAATATCCCAGATTTTAAAAATACGCACATCAAAATTATTCATCTTATAAGGATTGCCTTGAATCTTACCTCCAATTAATTCCCCTTGTAAGGCAATATTTTTATCTAATGCCATCAATTTTTCTTCTAATTCATATTGACGAAAGATATTCCAAAGGGAGTTTTTCTCATCTTCTACCAATTCTAAATTTCGAGAGCACACGCCTACGACTCCATCTCGAACGTATGCCGTCCAGCTTGAACCATCCAACTTTTCTGTAACGGTATAGGTATAATTCTTCAACTCGTCATACGGTAAATTTTGAATTCGCTCTTCGTCTGTTTTTCGTAGAAAACCTGGGAAATCTCCTTTTGCAATTCCAGCAAGACTAGCAGGAATCGGACGTTCATATTTTTCAATACCTAAAACTTCCGTCACTTCTTCGCCCAGTTCTTTCCATGTAAAATCGCTTGGCAATACTTCTTTAGCAATCAATAATCCTTGAGATAATTCTCCTCGCAAGCGAATGGTTCGCAATCGAAAACCTTCTTTTCCAGCCATTCTCTTAAAAGAACTTTTACGTAAAAATTCAAACTCCTCTCGCACGGGTAGGAACGAATCAATTTCACAATAAATCACAATATCTCCTACTTGGTAGCGACCTTTCATATCGATCACTTTCCAACCGTCCACTACATAAATCTCTAAACGATCCGCATTAGGATGTTTTAAAACTGCATCAATTTTTCGAATAGTTGCTAACTTTCGCATATTTAATAATATCGTTTTATTTTTTTGAATGATAAGTCGACTCTTAAGAATTTATTTCTCGCAAAGACGCAAAGACGCAGAGACTCTTTAACGTGTATATCTTTATATCGTAAACACTTTTTATTAAAAGAGACTATCGCACTTCTTTAAATTTCTCAGCATTTGTACTTTTAGAAGTTGGCTCAATAACTATTTATAAATACCCTAACCTTTTCTTTTTAAATTTCGTTCCTAAACACTAAATAAAAATTAAGGCAATCTCAATTTAGTTCAAAACAGAAACTGCCTTCAGACCTATTAAAGTCTGAAGGCAGTTTTCAACCTAAATTATGTGCTATGAGTTTGTCTAAAATATCTTACTGTCTCACTTTTATACCACCGTAATTAAGGCGGGCTTTAATGACTTTTGCTTGATTTTTATCTCCCACAAATCCTTTTACTTCTCGTTCATTACCATCTTTAATTTCTTTAACGACCGTCAATTCAGAAGGATATCGAATATTTGCATATCGGGAAGAAGCATCTAACTGATAGTTTGTTCCTTCTTGTACTTCAATTTTATAATCAGTATATCGACCTCGTATTTCTAAAGCAGTAAAAGCTTGGTCCAACATTTCTACACTTGCACTACCGTACTCTAAATCAAAATCTGCCCAGTCCTTTAGATGCGTTACGGTATAATCGCTGTATTTTGCTGCTGCCCGAACCGAGTTGGCTACTTTGATATGTACATCATCATATTTTCCAATATTCTGATAGTCCTTTATCATTCCTAAATGATAGTGATCGTATTTTGTTTCTGAACGGATATCTTCTGCTTCGTCGATCGTCACCGAAGAATATTTACTAAGAATATCAGCGTCTTTGACGGTACCAACTTTTACTTTACTATACTTCACTTCCAAATCCAATTTGTGCGCACCGACAATACTAGCATTACCATAACCAAGCATTAGTTGTACATCATTGTCAACTTGATCTAGTTGAATATTCCCGTACTTGATTTCCAAATCAACGGCTCCTTTAAGCGCAGCGACATAACTATCACCATACTTATTGAATAAACCTAATCGATTTGTCTCTGGCATATAAACTTCATAATTAATTTTGTAATTATCATTGGATGATCCGCCCCACCAAGAGTCCCAACCACTTTTAGAAGCGATCTCTGTGGTCGCACTGACAAAGTCACGACTGCTATTAAAGTCTACAGTAACTCGATCAAAAACATCGTTGGCTTTATCTTGGCTATGTGCATCTACCGTGATGACTACTTCGACTTTTACCTCGTTGTTGGCCCAAGTTTTTATCTCGACTTTACCATGACGGTTGCTAATTTTTACCGTTCCGTCGGCCGTGATAGGAAATTGTTTATTGATGGTTTTGGTATACTCTCTTTTTGCACAAGTTTGCTGACACTTAATTAAAGTATCACGAACCATAATGCCGTCAGTTGCCTGACTGGTCCAACTTGCCATCAACAGGCAAATAAGGAGCGTTAGTGATTTATATGTTTGTTTCATCAGAATCATTTTTATTATTTTGACCTTTTTTATTCTCTAAATTTTCTAATACTTTTTCTAAAATGGCAGCCTTTGCCTGATAACTATTAATCATTGCATTGATCACCTGTTCTTCACTTCCAGCAGGTACTGATTTCAGTTCTTCTGCTAGTTCTTCTAAGTGCTCATCAATCTGTTCAAGATCGGGTGCAATATTTTTACGTTCATTATAGTGAACTAGTTTTGCTTCTGTACTTTTTATTTGCGTTTCGTAGTAAGATTTCATGTCTTCTACTTCTCGAGATATTTCGCTATCAGAAGCTAGTGTTTCTTCTATACCATTTCCAGAACTAAGTTGGCTACCCAAGATGGCTCCCACGCCCAGTAATAATACCACGGATGCTGCTATGGTGACTATTCTCCATAAACTTATACTTCGACCAGTCTGCTGTGTATCCGTATCGCTATGAGGCTGAGTGCTTAGTTCTTTATCAATAGCAGCCCACACCTTCAGGCTAGGAACTGCATCGTCAAATGCTTCCCGGTTTTCCCGAATGTAATCTTCTAATTGATCTTTCATAAAATGTTGATTTGTTGAATCGTTGATTTGTTGAATCTGGCTACTGTGATTTATAAGAAGACAGATTTTTCAACGTTTCAATAAGTTTTAAATAGGACTTATTCCACAAGTAAAAATTTTAATCTAAAAATTTATATAATACTTATCGTTATTGAAGTTTTTAAACAACTTCATTTTTTCATCATTCTGACAGTGTCTAAATCAAGGAACCTGCTTTTTATAGTAAACCTAGTGTTCTGAACATTAAACTATAAATCAATTCAACAGTTCAACGATTCAACATCCTAATTTCTTGCAACTCCTTGGCTTAACATTTCTCTTAGTCGTTTTTTAGCTCGACTATATTGTGATTTGGAGGTCGCTTCGCTTACATCTAGTATTTCTGCAATTTCTTTGTGGTCATAACCTTCCAACGTATATAAGTTAAAAACGACTCTATAACCGTCCGGAAGTTGACTAATCGCTGATTTAACATCTTTGACCTTGAGAGATAAATTCGAATTTGTTGGTTCTGGTTCATCCCATCGGTCATCGTGTTGACGTTCTAACGATACAATATCTAACCTTCGTTTCTTTAAAAAGTTAATACAATTGTTAATTACTATTCGCTTTATCCACGCGCCGATCGAAGATTGAAACCGAAACGTATTGATTTTCCCATAGATATCTACGAAAGAATTTTGCAATAAATCCTCTGCATCCATCTCGTTTCGTAACATTCGCAAGCAAATATTATACATTGCCTTTGAGTATAACCGATATAACTCAAATTGAGCCTGACGGTCTCCCTTCATGCAATTTTCAACAATTTCTCTATGTACTTCCTGGTATTCCAATTCCGTTTAGTATTAAACCTATTCTGTCAGTATTTTTTAGGACTATACCACTAAGTGTGTCATTTGGCATCCCGCGCCTTGTGTTCCTAAAGGAAGGCCAACGCGCTGACACAGTTTAACGAAACAGTCTCGTATTTTTTATTATTCTAACAGTCTAGGTCTTGGGTGTTCAGCTTAATGACCTGAAATTACTAAAAGGGTTGCATTCTTTTGAAAAAAAATGATTAGAAAATGCAAACCCAGATAAAAGCAAATGCTGCTTCTACCTGGGTTTGCCCCTTTTTATCGTAATAAATCAGGGAAATGAAAGAGGGGTTTTACGAAATAATAGGGTTTAAATACTGGATATCATACTACAGGACATTTCTTCTATTTGCAGCCTCCCAGCTCCGGAAGTACCGCCGGAGAGTAGCCACAATCCCGCAAATGTTCAGTAGTATGATAAACCACCATTTGTCCTAGAGACTATCCTATTTCTCTACAACCTTTATTTCTAATCTTCGATTTTCTGCGTGTTGGGTCTCGCTACATTTCACCTTATCTCGGCAGCCGTTTAGTAATTGATTTTCTCCGTAACCTACGGCGGTAATTCGCTTAGCAGCGATTCCTCTTGCGACCAAGTATTGTTTAGCGGAAGCTGAACGTTGATTAGACAATCGTTCATTATAGCGATTTGATCCTCGAGAATCAGTATGCGCGCTTAATTCAATTTTCATGGTTGGATTAAGTGCAAGCATTTTTAAGAGTTCATCAAGTTCTGCTACGGCACCTCGACGGATACCAGATTTACTAAAATCGTAATTGATATTTGGAATCATGATCACAGTTCCAACGTCCATTGGTATTCCACCATAATGGATCTCTGCTGCGGTATTTAGCAATAGGTCAGTAGGAGCTGCGGCGGTTTCTGCTGGTGTTAATTTTAGTGTTTCACCACTATATTTAGCGTGAATACCTCTGAAAGAATAATTAGCATCCGTCATTAAACAATGGCTATAATTTCCAGCACCATCCGCCTGAATGACTGCGTTAGAACCATCTTTTTCATTCCAGATATTGATCATGGCATCGGGAATCGGCTCGCCTGTTTCCTGATCGCGAATAGTTCCACTGATAACAGAACAAGCTTTCTTTTCTAGTTCAATTTTTATAGGAACTGATTTTTTATAACCAATGGTAGAATAAGAAATTTCTTGATTCACATATCCTGGCTTGCTAACAAAAAGCACATATTCTCTTTCGCCAAAAAATTGATAACTCGCTTCTCCCATTTCATCCGAACGTCCGTCTGCTTCTCCAAAAGCACTGGCTGCTTTAGGAACCATATTAAAAATAAATGTTCCTTTCTTTTTCTCTCCTGGAGACAAAACACCTTCATATAATTCTGCTCGATTATCAAAATAACCGTCTGCAGTTTTTTCAAAAATTCTAATTTCAACACCTTCTAATGGATCACCAGATCTTTTCTCTGTCATAGAGATACTCGCTGGCAACATTCCTGGAACGGTCTTTCCCCAAATTCCTTCTGGTGCTTCGAACATATAGATGTCGTCGTTTCCTTTTCCTGAATTACGAGAAGAGGTAAAGAATCCTTTGATGCCTTCTGGATTTAAGATCAATCCTAGATCGTCTGCTTCGGTATTGAACGGTTCGCCCAAATTGACAACCGTACCAGATGGTCCTACATCAAAATTCACCATATAAATATCTAATCCTCCTGCTCCGTTAAATCCATTACTAGAAAAGAAAAGATTTCCACTATTATGAATAAAAGGATATACCTCATTTTTAGGTGTATTGACTTCTGGTCCTAGGTTGATCGGTTTAGACCAAGTGATGCCTCTTTTTTCTACCATCCAAATATCTGTTCCTCCCATACCACCTGGCATATCAGAAGAAAAATAAAGTCGTTGTCCGTCCGTAGAAATACTTGGATGAAAATTAGAATAGTCATCAGCATTAAAAGAAAGTTCTTTTACTGAATTCCAATCATTATTGGTTCGCGTTGCTTGATAAATCTTTAAGCTACTTCCTTTGGCACCTACTTTCGGTTTTTTTCTCGTAAAATATATTTCTTGTCCATCTCGACTAAAAGTCACTGGACCTTCGTGTGCCTGGCCATCAATTCTTAAAAAGAAATCTTCAGATTTAATCGGTAATCCTTCTTCGTCTCGATCTGCGTAGAACAATTCGAAATAATTTTTACCGTTTGGTTCGTTTGATTTTTGAGACGTAGCGAATACGATCCCGTTTTGGTAAAAGGTTGGTGAGAATTCTAGATTCGGAGAATTGATAGACTCCGCGTTGATGAGTTGGATTTTATTACCTTTTTCGTAAAGTTTTTTAGCTGCTTTTGACTTAGAACTTTGTTGTGCAAAAAGACAGGAAATACTTGCGAAAAGGCATAAGAAGAAGGTAAGAGATTTTTTCATTTTTAATTTTATTGTTCTCGTTGTGAGTGTGATCGTCATCTGACTACCTTGCTAAGACTATTAAAACATTAAGAGGTTTAATCGTTGATTTGTTTAATCGTTTAAAAACGTCAATCCCTAAACGATTAAACAGTTAAACAACTAAACAACAACTTAATATCCGAAGCCACGAGCTATGCAAAGGGCATAACTCGTGGCTTGTAGATTTACTTACCAAACGATGATAAGTATATTTTTCGTATAAAGAAGTATAACTTTAGAAGAATCTAGGATTAATAATATCTTCTGGCATTCCACCAAAATTATATTTCACAATTGCTTCGATACTTCCGTTGTTCGCTTGTTTCAGTCCACTCATGGTGATATCATAAGACAAACCAAACATCAAGCTTTTAGTCAAATAAGCAGAAGCAAGTAAGTCGATAGATTCACCTGCACTACTATCATCACCACCTAATCGGTAACTAGCTCCAACGGTAAATCTTTCGTCGAAAATCAAATTTAAATTTAGGTCAGCATCCAATGGTGCATTCGAAACAAACTTAAATAAAACCTGTGGTTGTAATTGAATCTTCTCACTCATTTTTAGTAGTACTCCGGTCATCGCATAGATATGCTGAAATTCTTTTCCAGCTTTAGGATTTAGACTACTAAAATCAATATTGTTATTTAGTAATCTCGGTACAGAAACACCAAAGTAAAACTTATCAGTAGAATAAAACAGTCCAGCACCAAAATTAGGTACATATTTGCTAGTCTCTGAAGCAGGTATTCCGCCATCTGTTCCGATATCTTGGGTAGCTACCAAACGAGGATCGCTATAGTCATTACTAAAATATCTAACAGAAGCTTGGATACCGATTCCAAGTGATCCTGCACCCATCTTGATACGATAAGCGTAAGAACCGTCCACCGTAACGGTATTGGTGATTCCAATTTTGTTTGTGTGTAAATTAAGTCCAACCCCTACTCTTTTATTTTTTAGTGGCGTATCAAAACTTACCGTGACAGATTTTGGTGCACCATCTAAACCAATCCATTGATTACGGTAGATACCAGTCAAAGAAGCTGCATCAAAACTCCCTGCATAACCGGGATTAAAGCTAAGTTTATTGTACATAAACTGTGTGTACTGTCGCTCTTGCTGACCATAGCCGAGCACTGCAACGAACACGAAAGACAGAAGAAATAATATTTTTTTCATTGTATTATATTTTATTTTTTGAATGCTTTTGGCTATTTGCTATTTGCTTTTCTTCTATCGCGTTTTTTAACGCAGTAGAAGAAAGCAAGTAGCAAGCAGCAGTAATATTTATCTTTCAATGACTAGGAATCCAGCAGAAGGTTTTTCTCCTTTATTGAAATCTACTAGCCAGAAGTAAGTTCCTACAGGTAAATCTTCTCCATTGTAGGTTCCACTCCAATCGTTTTGATAATTCTTAGAACTAAATACTTCATCTCCCCATTGGTTATAAATGATTACCTGATTATCTTGGTAATCTTCTGTAGCCAAACAAGGTATGATAAAGGTATCATTGGTACCATCTCCGTTAGGAGTAATAATCGTCGGTACGGCACAAGGAGCATCTGCTCCAACAATAACCGTTACAATTGCTTCAGAACATTCATCCGGACAATCTTCGCTACAGATCATATAAACGAACTCATCTGTTCCAGCAAAGGTTGGTTCTGGTGTATATTCTACCGTACCGTTATCTGTAATATTTACTTCTCCATTACTAGGATCTTCTTCGATCGTCATTACTACGCCACTCGCTGTAATATCATTGGCAGTTACTCGAATCGAAACAGGTTGACCAAATTCAGTAATGGCGGTATCTTCTTCCGCCTCTGGTGCAGCAGCATAAGTGATCACTACTTCATCAGAACTAGTACCACAAATACCTGCGTCTACCGTCCAAGTAAAGGTGTAGTCACCTGGTGTTACTCCGTTTACAATAGTAGTAGCATTGGTAGGAGATACGATGGTTATATCAGGATTGTCCGTTGTCCATAGACCTGTATTTCCACTGATCGGAGATGCTTCTAATAACACCGTTCCATCACCACAACTCTGATTATCATTTCCAGCAAAAGCAGTTTCTGCTCCTGGTAAGATTTCTACCACCACCAAGTCATTAGAAAATTCACCACAACCTGCATTACTCAAAGTCCAAGTAAAGCTATAAGTTGTTCCATTTTCCATTCCCTGAATCTCTGTATTAGGATTGGTAGGATCGACAATACTAATTCCCTGACTTGCTTGGTCAGTTGACTGCGTCCAAGTTCCTTGAGTTCCCACTCCTGCGCTTGCTGCGTCTAGAAGAAGGTTATCAGGATCACAAGATTCAATATTGTCACCTGCTTCTGCAACTTCATTCGCCACATCAATGGTGATTGCTACTTCATCGGAAGAATAATCTCCACAGACTCCATTAGACAAAGTCCAAGCTAGAACATAAGTTTCATTTTCAAGCAAACCGTTAATTACTGTATTAGGCATACTTGGGTTAGCAATGGTTACCGATGGTCCACTTACTTGTGTCCAAACACCCGTACCAATCGAAGGCATAACTGCATCTAAGCTCACAGATGATCCACCACAAATTGCGATGTCTGTTCCAGCAAAGGCATTATTTTCAGGAATCGTATTAAATTCAAAACTTACAGATCCAGAATTCAAAGAACTACAACCACTCGCCGTAGCGACCGCGTAGAACTCATACGTTCCGTCCGTATATCCAGTAAAATCACGTAGAGTAAATGTAAGTGCATTACTTGGTCCAAATACTAGTTGATTCGTTCCTACTTGATACCAAGTATAAGTCGCACCTGCAGTAGCAGAAGATGGAACAATTGAGAATACTGCTTCCGCATTTTCATCACTAATACATACTGGACCTCCACCAAAAATAGTTGGTGGTTGAGGAGACTCATTTACAATAATATTAAATGGCTCAGAAACTTCAGAAGCACAACTACCAAGAATAACTCGCACTGAGTAAGCTCCTTCGTTAAAGTCAGAAACATTAAAGATTATTGGATTGTGAACATTACCTGGATCAAAACCTGCTGGTCCCGTCCATTCGTAGGTTGCACCTGTTATTAATTCGGTAGATAGCTGAAGAGAAGTTCCTTCACAAATAGTAGCTGGTCCAACAATTGCTGGCGCGGCTGGTTGTTCAATCACATTTACCTGACTGAGGCCAGATGAATTAGAACTACATCCATCCATAGTAACAATCAAACTATATTCTCCACTATTAGCAGCAGTTGCTGGGAAAATAGTAAGCGAAGGAACTGGTGTAGTAACAATACCACTTGGCGTCTGCCAAGCATATTCTACCATCGTCCCTGTGATACCATCCGTTGTTAAAGTCAAAGCTTCTCCTTCACAAATTGTTAGGTTACCAAAAATATTTGGTGTTCCAGGAGCATCTTGTACATCTACTACTGTTGTCATAGGAGCGGATACACAACCATCACTATTGGTTACAATTAGATTATAGGATCCATTATTAGCAGCCGTTGCATTTGGAAGCGTTGCATTCTCATCCGCAGAAGCAAAACCATTTGGTCCTGTCCATTGATAAGTATAAGAACCACCGACAGGATTAATAATCGCTGTTAGGGTGATATCATCTGCTCCAGTTACACATTGCATTCCGTTATTACTAACATTGACAATAGTAGGAATCTCACTGATCACCACTTCCGTCGTTGACATGTTCTGGCAGTTGTTCGGCGAAGTAACGATCACGGTATAAGTTCCCGCAGTTGCATTAATAATAGGATTTTGATTATTAGAAATAAATTCATTAGCTGGTCCACGCCATTCGTACGTGGCATTAGCAACATCCGTAGCCAAGAGTTGAATATTTTCTCCACCACAACTTGGTCCATCGTTCGAAGCAATGGCTACTGGTAGAGATTCTACGAAAATAGAAACCGTCATAGATATTTCACTATCGCAATCGCCATAGCTCACCATCACGGCATAACTGCCTCCATTAGCCGTCATCATATTATTCAGTTCCAAGGTATTCGTCGTCGTGGTAACGGTTGACATATCTGGTAGTGTCCAAGTATACAAAGTACCATCTGTAATATCAGCAGTAAAAGTTACCGATCCACCTGCACAAACCGTTGGGTTATCAACCGAAAGCATAGGCATATCTGGAGTAGGATTCACTACTAAAGTTGTCGTAGCAGGATTAGAACTACAACCATCGGCAGTAACTACTAAAGAATAATCTCCGGACATCATCACTCCGGCAGTAAGATCTGCAGGGTTTTGATCGGTAGACGAATAACCATTAGGTCCCGTCCATTGATAAGTATAACCAGCTCCCGTAGTAGGTGAACCAAGACTAACGGTTTCTCCAGCACAAACTTCCAACATCGCGTCATTTACAGAAGCAGAAGGAATCGGATTTGAAGTAACTAGTATATGCGTAGAAGCATCTGAAGTACAGCCATCTACTCTAACAATCACGAAGAACGTATTAGTTACTTGCGGTGGTGTCAGCGTATAAGTAGGATCCGTCGTACTCGTTATAAAAGTACCACCAGGCCAAATTCCTGCATACCAGTCATAAGCGACATCGGCACCAGAAACGGTCTGTGTGGTTAAAACAATATTTTCATTTTCGCAGACCTCAGCTGCATTCGCCATAATGATCGGCACATCTGGAGCATCGTTTACTTCCACAGCGACTGTTCCTATAGCATTACAACCGGTCGTTCCAGTAATCGTTACGGTATA
>CALKJE010000118.1 GCA_937995675.1 uncultured Saprospiraceae bacterium | reverse complement strand
GGAGTTGGTTCAGTGGGTTGACTACCGTTATTGATCCAATCACAGGCTGTATCATCGAAAGAGAAATTATCCCAACAGTTTACTGGAGTTGGTTCAGTGGGTTGACTACCGTTATTGATCCAATCACAGGCTGTATCATCGAAAGAGAAATTATCCCAACAGTTTACTGGAGTTGGTTCTGGAGCTGGTTCCACATCGATTGAGATATTGTATTCTGGACAACCAGTAACTGTAATTGTATGCGGACCAGCTGTACTAGGAAATCCCGCACCTGATATATCTAGAAGACCACCTCCGTCATTGGCAGCAAAAGTTGCTCCTTCAAAAGCCCAGTTGTACGCAACCATACCCGCAGAGGCTGAAGTTAAGTCTATTGTGCAACTACCATCCAGCTCGATTACGACTGCGGGATTTAATGCAATACCGTTATCAATTACAATTCCAAGACTACCATTATTCCCAGTAGCAAAGTTAGCACCATTTGCATAATCAAAAAAACCATTATTTGTTGCTTCATTACTGTTGTTTACAGTAACTCCTCCGCCAATATCAGTACCAGTATAAGTAATCAAACCATTGTTGGTTATGTTAGAAAAAGGAGCGGCTACTGTAAAGCCTTTAATTTTACTCATTCCCAAGTTTATAACTGCACAAACATCATTGACAAGGGTTAATTGTGCAGGACTATTTAGCGCGATACCATCATTGTTTGTCACGTTTAATATGTTAATAACACCAGCGTTGTTAATAATACCAGTGGTTGCGGTTGTATTAAGGCTATTAGAATTAATTGAAGTAAATCCTTTCCTTCCCGTAACATTAACGGTTGCTCCAGCCCCCACAATAAAGGTACCGCCTACGTCTGTTGTACCAGCTGTAGTTCTAAATTGAATAGCATCTCTAGTAATAAGCGCTGCAACGTTTAACGTTCCTGAAGCTATCTCAAGCGTGCTATTTCTAGCCACCTTTACAATATTAGCTTTAGATGATGTTACATTTAAAGTGTTACCACCAATATTAAAGATGACAGTTCTACCATCACGAATGTCCACTATGTCAACGGTAGGAGAGGTAATAAAGGTAACGACTGCATCAAAATCTCTAAATACAGCGTTGTCACCGGGGCCTGGTACAGCGCTTCCATTCCAATTATCCACATCTGACCAATTAGTTGCAGCTCCACCTCCACTCCAGGTTATGTCAGCTGAATGAGCAGAATAACTAAAAGCCATCAAACTCAACAATAGAAAAACTCCTTTTCTTAGGTTGTAAAATTTTTTCATGTTTCCTAATAATTTACCATTACTATTACACCATCTTAATAGTAACCAATTATTTAATGAGGCTTTTATCTTTTTCATATCCGTGTAATTTACTATACCTAGCTATTATAAGTATCCTGTACTATGCTGATTTTTAAAGCATCAATTATTAAATTTCCATCGTCTTTGGAGTTCTTTATAGATAGGGTAGCATTTAAGACAATTATTGAAAAAAACTCTAGTCAGAAGATTGGAGAAAAACAGACAAGAGACTTATTCTGCCTACACTGGATAGCTTATTTTAGATAAGGAATGTTAAATAAATAAAATAGTCCTCTCCAAAACTTGAAGAAGACTATTTTATTAAAAAAAAAGTTGTTACTTAACGTAATAAAATCATCTTCCTGCCAGCCATATGCTTTCCGGTTGATAATTGATAATAAAATACACCCGTCGCTCCCAAATCGCTCTTGTCCATCATCACCTGGTGCATACCCACTTCATAAGATTTCGTTTGTGACCAAACAGCTCGTCCGGCTACATCAAAGATCGTTAAAGTAGCCTCGGTAGCTTCAGTTAACTGGAAACCAATCATCGTCTGTTGACTGAATGGATTCGGTTGATTCTGAAGCAAGACAAATTCTTTTTCACCAGTATCCGGTTTTCCAAAATCTAGTGCTACCTCTTTTTGTAAGTCTGCTTGGTAAACTTCATTTGCCGTAACAGAGGAATTGATTGTTAAGGTCTCACTCAATTTAACTTGCTCTAATGCTTTAAACTTAAGGCTAAACAAGGTTGCATCATCGACCATGCTTATAGCTTGGGTTTCGTTCCAACTGACGGTGATTTTTCCTTCATCTGATTTGGTGAATCCAAAGTTATTAGCCGTCATTTGCTTTAGGTCACTATGCTGGTAGTCGATTAACTCTAGAAGGTCAGCATCAAAGTCTAATGTAAACTGGAATCCTGAAACATCTTTAAAATCATCTGATTTGAAAGCGAGTTCGTAACTCTGACCTGCTTTGAGCATTTGATCTTTTAACTTGAAGTTCAATTCACCATCGGCAGATCGAGTATCTCCTGATTGCAGTAAAGTCGGATTTGCACTTGCATTCAAATCACCCAATTTTACACCAATAAAATTGGCAATTTCAGCATCCGTCAAATTGTTGATATTATGGGCAGTTGGATAAGTTGTAGCAAATGGATTCTGTGAATTTGGAAATACATAAGCTGCATCTACAAAGGTCCACGACCGTCCAGCGCTAAATTCATCATCAATATTTAAAATCAACCGGCGGAGTTGGATCATATCCGAAGCCGTGATACTTCCCGATTCGTTGACATCGGCAGCGATCAGCTTGTAGGGAGAATCCAGGAGATTCAATTCCAGTAAGTGTTGTCCAAGTAATATCAAATCATAAGTCGTGATACCATTTAGTGGATCATCATTTCTCGTTGGTTCGATGGAATAATTTTGCGCCATTGCTAAATCAAAATTATAGTAACCATCATCGTTGGTCGTCATTTGATTATTCATAAAACCATCTACTGCTACATTTGCCAAAGCAATCATTTCGTTTTCTTCCGTGTATAGGTTTCCTGATACGGTAACAGTTGAAGGTTCGCTAGTACCATTATCAATGATTCGATAAAAAGCGGTTTGAATCGTGGTGTTTCCACAATCATCCATTGCTATGAAGCTTACTTCCGTAGAAGCCAGTCCACTGGTACAATCAACATTGGGGGACAAAGGACTGTAAGAGAAGGTAACTGCTCCGTTAGAACATCCATCGGTAGCTGACAAGTTATTCAATTGAGCAGTTGCCCAATCAGTATATCCTTGTTGTAAATCAGCATCATTACAATCTGCTAAGCCAAAAGAAATGTTGCCATTCATTTCTGGACCGTCGTTGTCTTTGATCACCACAAAGGCCGTACAAGTTGAGTTTCGTCCACAATCATCAGAGGCTGTAAACGTGACGGTCTGATAAGCTACCGCGCCATCTATATCTACTGTTGGATTCATACAGTTTTGAGGAATAAAACCATTGGGATTAAAATTATTACTCACCGTGATACCGTTTTCACTGCAACTAGAAATTACAGTCGCCAAATTAGCATAGTTATCAAATTGGGCTTGGATCATATCGGTATCTGCTGGACATTCAATAACACAAATATCCACAGGGCAGACAAAATCAGGTCCATCGTTGGCTAGGGTATAGGTTTGAACCACTTCCGCAGATCGACCACAAGCGTCAATTATCGTGTATGTGTAAGCTATCGTGGAGCCATTACAGCCAGGAGTGCCGTTATTCGATTCGCTGATGGTGATTGTTGATTCTACGGCACATTCAGTCGTATAGACAAGTAGGTGAGGTTGCGGAATCGCGTTGACCGCACAATCAATCGTTTGATCCGGTGGTACAGAAGTAATTACTGGACCTGTAGTGATTTGATCGTAGATGAAATTCTGCTCACAAGTACTCGCATTACCACAAGCGTCTGTGATGGTGTAGGTTCTAGTCAGGGTACGATCTGCAGGATCATCAGCGCAGAAGTTTAACATCGATTGATTAATTGGACTATCTATAAAACTAATGGTGAGCTCAGATAATTCGCTACAGTCCTCAGAGATTGTTCCACCAATTGTTGTAAAATCTACAATTGTTGAGGCTGAAGGAAGTGGGTCGGTATTACAAACCAATAATTGATCTGCCGGACAAGTAATCAATGGATCAGTTGTGTCTTCAATGATAAAGCTAGCAGTAGTTGCAGTAGTATTTCCACAATCATCGGTAATAGTAAAGGTAACTATAGCTGACCCAGTAGCACCGCAACCATCTGATAAGGAAGTGAAATCATTCGTAAAAATTATACCTCCACAAACATCGCTAGCAGCAGCTCCACCATTACTGGCAAGCCATGCATTGAGGGCGTCGGTATTGCCTGCTCCGTCACATTCTACCGTCATGTCCATCGCTTCGGTATCGATCATTGGATTAGTAGTATCTTCAATGATAAAGCTAGCAGTAGTGGCAGCAGTATTTCCACAGTCATCGGTGGCGGTAAAGGTAACCATTGCTGAACCAGTAGCACCACAACCATCTGATAAGGCCGTGAAATCATTGGTGAAAATTACTCCTCCACAAACATCACTAGCAGCAGCTCCACCATTGCTGGTAAGCCAAGCGTTGAGGGCGTCGGTATTTCCTGCTCCGTCACATTCTACCGTCATGTCCATAGCCTCGGTATCGATCATTGGATCGTTGTTATCTTCAATGGTAAAGCTAGCAGTAGTTACAGCAGTATTTCCACAATCATCGGTGGCGGTAAAGGTAACCATTGCTGATCCAGTAGCACCGCAATCATCCGATAAAGCGGTGAAATTATTTGTAAAAATTACACCTCCACAAACATCACTAGCAGCAGCTCCACCATTGCTGGTTAGCCAAGCGTTGAGGGCGTCGGTATTTCCTGCTCCATCACATTCTACCGTCATGTCCATCGCTTCGGTATCTATGGTGGGAGCCACCATGTCTTCTTCGATGGTCATTGTAAACTCACAATCAACCGTTAATTCTCCTGCATTCACCACACCGTTACCATTAAGGTCTTCTAAAATAGTAATGGTCCTAGTGATGGTTTGATTTCCAACTACACAATTATCAATCATTGCGTCATCAGTGCAAAGGACGACTATATCTCCACAAGACTCTATGGTTAACCCGTAAGGAGCTGCTTCGGCACTTGCTTCGTCGGTTGGACAGGCCGGAATATTTCCTAGGGTATTACAATTAAAAGTTCCGAGGTCGTTCGAGGCTGGGCATACAACATCTAGGGGTGGAACATTACAAACATTCCCAATGCTTAACATCTCTGCAGTGTTCACTTCTGTAAAGTTGGCAGAAAAACCATCACCATTGATATGCCAGAAATCATATAGAAAAATACCACTTCCTGCTGGTGTTTCTGTTCCCGTTAATGGCAAAGGTAATATATTGCCATTGGCGTCATAGGCTTGTCCGCTAGTGATA